>JAUHYO010000006.1 GCA_030426325.1 Gammaproteobacteria bacterium
GAGGTAGCGAAGAAGCAGCTCGTCGAGTTCGCCCATGCCCCTTCTGCACTGCCAGCGGAGTCGCGAGGACTCGGACAACTAAAACTTCCGCTCGACCATCATCTTCTTGGTTTCGGCGATCGCCTTGGCCGGATTCAGACCCTTCGGACAGGTCTGCGTGCAATTCATGATGGTATGACAACGATACAATCGAAACGGGTCCTCAAGATCATCCAGGCGTTCGCCGGTCGCTTCATCGCGGCTGTCGACCAGCCAGCGGTAGGAAGCGAGCAGCGCGGCCGGGCCCAGGTAGCGATCGCTGTTCCACCAGTAACTCGGACAGCTCGTCGAACAACAGGCACAGAGAATGCAGGCTGCAGGCTCATTAATGAGTTCCTGGTCTTCCTTGCTTTGCAATCGTTCCTGGTCTGGGGGCGGCGGTGTCCGTGACTGCAGCCAGGGTTTGACCGAGGCGTACTGCGCGTAGAAATTCGTCAGGTCCGGTACCAGGTCCTTCACGACCGGCATATGGGGCAGCGGGTAAATCCTGATGCTGCCTTTGCTTTCATCGATGGCGCGCGTGCAGGCGAGCGTGTTGCCTCCATCGATATTCATGGCACAGGATCCGCAAATTCCCTCACGACAGGAACGGCGAAACGTCAACGTCGGGTCGATTTCATTCTTAATCTTGATGAGTGCGTCAAGAACCATTGGACCGCAACTGTCCATATCGACGTCATAGGTATCCATGCGTGGCTGGCCACCGTTCGACGGGTCGTAGCGGTAAACAGCAAACTGCCGCACATTGCTGCCGCCGTTCGCCGCGGCGAAATGTTTGCCTTTCGTAATACGCGAATTTTTCGGGAGTCGGAATTCAGCCACAGTAATTGGTTGTCCTGATAATGATCCTAATAAACACGAGCTTTCGGTTCGACATAGTCAACTTCGTCCGTCAATGTCTGCTGATGAACCGGACGGTACTCGAAACTCACACGGCCATCGCGATCAACCCACGATAGTGTATGTTTCATCCAGTTCGTGTCATCGCGATCCGGATAATCCTCGCGCGCATGCGCGCCGCGACTCTCAAGGCGATTCGCTGCAGACTCAATCGTCGCAGTCGCATTCAACAGAAGATTTTCCAGCTCCATGGTTTCGATGAGATCCGTATTCCAGACCATCGACCGGTCCGAAACGCCGACGTCGGCGAAACTGGCGCACGTCTTTTTCAACAACTCGACACCTTTATTCAGAGTTTCGCCGGTGCGAAATACCGCTGCGTGACCCTGCATGACTTTTTGCATTTCAAGACGAATCTCCGCCGTCGGCCGGCTGCCACTCGCATTGCGCAACTTATCGATTCGCGCAACGCTGTCCTGTCCTGCATCCGCAGCCAGCGCCTTGTGGCGCGCACCCGGCTTCATCGTCTCAGCGCAAAAATGCGCTGCCGCACGCCCGAACACGACCAGGTCAAGCAGTGAATTCGAGCCAAGGCGGTTAGCCCCGTGCACGGAAACACAGGCTGCTTCACCAACTGCCATCAGGCCCTCAACTACGGACTCGGGGTCACCGTCTTTCCGGGTCACGACCTGGCCATTAAAGTTTGCCGGGATCCCGCCCATGTTGTAGTGCACGGTAGGCAATACCGGAATGGGTTCCTTTGCGACGTCGACACCGGCAAAAATACGGGCTGATTCCGCGATGCCCGGCAAACGCTCTTCAATCACGTCCCGTCCCAGGTGTTCAAGATGCAAGTGAATGTGATCGCGTTCAGGGCCGACGCCGCGACCCTCGCTGATTTCGATCGTCATGGAGCGACTGACAACGTCCCGCGATGCGAGATCCTTGGCGTTCGGGGCATAGCGCTCCATGAATCGCTCGCCATCGGCGTTGGTCAGGAATCCACCCTCGCCTCGCACACCTTCGGTGATCAGGCAGCCGGCACCGTAAATGCCTGTCGGATGAAACTGAACAAACTCCATATCCTGAACCGGCAAACCCGCGCGCAGGACCATTGCCCCGCCGTCGCCGGTGCAGGTGTGTGCCGATGTACAGGAAAAATAGGATCGGCCGTAGCCACCGGTCGCGAGAATAACCTGGTGTGAGCGGAAGCGATGCAGGCGGCCCGTTGCGAGATCAATAGCGACCACACCGCGACACGCACCATCCTCCATAATCAAGTCGACAGCAAAGTATTCGATGAAAAACTCGGCATCATGTTTCAGCGACTGCTGATACAGGGTATGCAGCATCGCGTGTCCGGTGCGATCCGCGGCCGCGCAGGTTCGCTGCGCCGTGCCCTCACCGAATCGTGTGGTCATACCGCCGAAAGGACGCTGATAGATCTTGCCGTCCTCTGTACGCGAAAACGGAACGCCGTAGTGTTCCAGTTCGATCACTGCATCAGGCGCTTCCTTGCACATGTACTCGATGGCGTCCTGGTCGCCGAGCCAGTCTGAGCCTTTGACGGTGTCGTACATGTGCCAGCGCCAATCATCCTCACCCATGTTACCCAGCGCGGCACTGATGCCACCCTGAGCCGCAACGGTGTGGCTGCGCGTTGGAAAAACTTTGGTGACGCAAGCCGTTTTGAAACCAGCCTCCGCAAGTCCGAAGGTTGCTCTCAAGCCGGCGCCGCCGGCGCCAATGACGACAACATCATAAGTGTGGTCGATAAATTCGTAATCACTCATTTGCCGAGTCCGATCGTTAAGATTGCATACATCGCAGCGACCGCCAGCAGGCTGTGTACGAAGCGGGAAAAAATTAGAGAAAGCAGTTTCAGTGCGTGACCGTGCACGTAATCTTCAATGACAACCTGTACCCCGAGATAGGAGTGATACGCGATGGTTACGCTCAGCAATAGTAACAACACGCTGTTCCATGGCGTCGCGATAAACGCAAGCGCATCGGCGTGTGAAAATCCGGGCATCTGAGCCAGCGACACGGCAAACCAGACCCCAAGCAGCACCAGCGCCATGCCCGATACCCGCTGCCCCCAGAAGTGATCGGTACCGTCTTTGGCGGAGCCAAGACCGAGAACCCTGTTCAGCGGCGACTTGAGGCTCATGATCGCACCCACCAGAACAGGCCCGTCATAACGACCGAAAAGACGATCACGAACCAAGCCGAGGCATTTGCAGTCCGGATCTCGAAGCCCCGGCCGACATCCCATACGAGGTGGCGAATACCATTGGCCAGATGCAGGAAAAAGGCAAAACTCAAGGCAACGAAAAACATTCGACCGACAAGGGTGTCCGACCAGGACAGAAATTGGCGATAGCTGTCCTCACCCGCCGTCGCGGCAAAAAGCCAGGCGCAAAAAACGATCAATCCAGCACTCAGACCCAGACCGGTCGCTCGATGCAGTATCGAGACGGTCATAGTGATGGGCCAGCGGTATATCGACAGATGCGGTGAAAGTGGCCGCTCTTGATGACTCATGGACTCTCTTCTTGTTGGCAAAACATGCCGCAACCGGCGGCTTTATTATCCTCAAAAATCCACACAGCGTCCCGACTTTTCCCAATCGCCGTAACGCGTAGGATCCAGTCCGCCGCGCCCGCCCACTTCTTTGGGCCGCGTGTCATCGGCACGCGCGGTATCATTCCCTGTATCCGTCTTGCAATTTTCGGCTTCGGCCTTATTTTTCGGATCATCTGCGCTCATGGCGAGAGTATGCCAGAGCAAACTCCAGGCTGCAGTATTGTGGGCAATATTCCTATTATGTGTATTACAACGACAATTACAGTAAGCGGCGCCGACGCGCTGACTTTCCTGCAGGGACAGCTGAGCAACGACATGACGAAATTGCCGCTGCCAAAACCCATGCTCGCAGCCTGGTGCAATCCCAAGGGCCGCGTCATCACCCTGATGCGCGTCGACAAGCAGGACGACAACATTGTCCTCACAGTTCCGGCCGAGCTCAAAGATGATCTTATCCGTCGCCTGACGATGTTTCGCTTTCGGTCAAAAGTCGAACTTGATCCCGGCACCGGCACGCAAACCGTTGACCTTCGAGAATCAATTGCAGGCGGCATCCCATGGATAGGCGCCGACCAAAGCGAGAAATTCACGCCACACATGCTGAATCTTGATCGCCTGAATGCGCTGAGCTTCGACAAGGGTTGCTACACCGGCCAGGAAATCGTCGCAAGAACACACTACAAGGGCGAATCGAAACGACGCACGCTGGCCTTCGACAGCGAGGCCCCAGTTGCAGCAGGAGACCGCGTTTCTGACGGTCAGCGAGATGTCGGCGAAGTACTGAATGCGGCAGACAAGCTGCTACTTGCCGTCATTCCGATTGCAAAATCCGGCGATGCGCTCAGCGTCGGCGATGTGAAATTGACGCCAAGGCCGCTGCCCTACCCGCTATCCTAAGCCCGATCAGTCGAAAGTTTCCGGCCGCATGTGCGGGAACAGCAAAACGTCCCGGATTGACGCTGTGTCGGTGAGCAGCATGACCAGCCGGTCGATGCCGATACCGATGCCCGCTGTCGGCGGCATGCCGTACTCCAGCGCTCGAATATAATCGTGATCGAAGGCCATCGCCTCCTCGTCGCCGGCTTCCTTGTTCAGTACCTGCGCTCGAAAACGCTCCGCCTGATCCTCCGGGTCATTGAGCTCGGAAAAGCCGTTCGCGATTTCCCGGCCAGCGATAAAGAATTCGAATCGATCCGCAATAAACGGGTCGGCATCGTTTCTTCGCGACAACGGCGAGACTTCGGTCGGGTACTGCGTGATGAAGGTTGGCTCTCGGAGGTTTTCTTCGCCCGTTGCATCGAATATTTCGATTTGCAGCTTGCCCGGCCCGTAATTGTCCTTCACCGGCACGCCGAGCTTGTCGCAATACTGAACCAGGTAATCCCGGTCGCGTACCCGGCTCATATCAAAGTCCGGGTTGTAGGCCTCAATTGCCTCTTCAACCGTCATACGCTTGAAAGGCTTGCCGAAATCAAATTCCTCGCCCTGGTACCTGACAATCGTCGTGCCGAGTATCGCTTCGCTCATGCCATGCAGCATGGCTTCGGTCATGTCCATCCAGTCGCGGTAATCGGCGTAGGCGCGATAGGCCTCCATCATCGTGAATTCCGGATTGTGCTGCGTTGATACGCCTTCGTTCCGAAAATTACGGTTGATTTCGTAAACGCGATCAAAGCCACCGACGATCAATCGTTTCAGGTTCAATTCCGGCGCAATACGCATGTACAGTTGCATATCCAGCGCATTGTGATGCGTTTTGAACGGTCGCGCATTGGCGCCGCCCGGCGTCGTTTGCATCATCGGTGTTTCGACTTCGAGAAAGTCGGCAGCCTCAAGAAATGACCGCATATAGGTAATGACCTGCGAGCGCTTGCGAAAAACGTCCCGACTCGACTCATTGATAATGAGATCGACGTAGCGCTGGCGATAGCGTGTTTCCTGGTCCGACAGGCCGTGCCATTTCTCCGGTAGCGGTCGCAAAGACTTTGTCAGCAACCGCACCTCGTCCGCGAGGACTGTCAGCTCACCTTTCTGGGTTCGAAACAGCTCACCACGTGCACCGACAATATCGCCCACGTCCCACTTCTTGAATGCCTGGTAGACGCCCTCAGGCAAACGGTCGCGTTCAAGGCGCAGTTGAATGACGCCGGAGCGATCCTGGAGGCCGACAAAACTCGCCTTGCCCATCACATTCTTGCGCATCATCCGACCCGAAACGGACACTTTCATATGCTCATCGCGCAGCGCATCGTCGTCGTGCGACTCGAACGTCTGATGCAGCTGCCCGGCCAGCGCATTGCGCCGAAAATCATTTGGAAAGGCATTGCCCTGCTCACGCAAGGCATCAAGTTTGCCACGGCGTTCGGCGATTAACTTGTTCTCGTCTTTTTCGTCAGTCACTGGGTCTTACAATCCTTGTTTGAGGCTGGCTTCAATAAAAGTATCCAGCCCGCCATCGAGTACAGCCTGAGTGTTACCGGTTTCAACGCCGGTACGCAAATCTTTGATGCGGCTTTGATCGAGTACGTAGGATCGAATCTGACTGCCCCATCCCACGTCAGCTTTGCTGTCCTCAACAATCGATGCCGCCGCGCGGCGCTCCTGCATCTCCAGTTCGTAGAGTTTCGCCTTGAGCTGGTTCATCGCCGTCGCTTTGTTCTTGTGCTGAGAGCGGTCATTCTGACACTGCACCACTGTGTTGGTCGGCAAATGCGTGATGCGCACAGCCGATTCGGTGCGATTCACGTGCTGACCACCGGCGCCGCTCGCGCGATAGACATCGATTCTGAGATCCGACGGATCGATTTCTATGTCGATGTCGTCATCCACCTCGGGAGAAACAAACACAGAAGCAAAAGATGTGTGTCGACGGTTGCCTGAATCGAACGGCGACTTGCGCACCAGGCGATGCACGCCCGTCTCGGTGCGCAACCAGCCGTAGGCGTACTCACCAACGATATGCACGGTTGCGCTCTTGATCCCGGCAACCTCGCCTTCGGAGGCTTCGATGACAGATGCGTCGTACCCGTGAGCCTCTGCCCATCGAAGGTACATTCGCAGCAGCATTTCAGCCCAGTCCTGGGCCTCGGTGCCACCGGCGCCCGACTGGATATCGAGGTAGGCGCTATTGGTGTCCATTTCGCCCGAGAACATGCGGCGAAACTCCAGGTTGTCAACGGTTTCTTCATGCCGGGCAAGATCGGCAACCACTTCGTCCACGGTTGCACTGTCATTCTCTTCGACAGCCAATGACAGCAGCTCATCGGCATCGGACAGTCCTGTCGTCAGTGCGTCGAGTCCAGCGACGATTTGCTCGAGCCGGGCACGCTCCTGTCCAAGCGCCTGCGCGCGTTCCGGCTCATCCCAGACACCCGGTTGCTCGAGCTCCCGCTCGACTTCGGTCAGTCGTTCCGCTTTGGCCTCATAGTCAAAGATACCTCCTTAACGCATCGGTGCGTTCCGTGAGGTCAACGATTGTTTGTTTGATTGGGCCGGTTTCCATGAAATAGTCTTGTTGGGTAGCGTAAACGTGCGCGATCTTATCATGCAGGCCGGTCACGCAAAGGTGCAATTTGCTCGACCATGAGTTGCGGATTTTCGACGCCGCGGAATTCATTGACATCGAGTTTGTACGCTAGATGTACAACGCCGCGAAAAACAGGCCCCGCCTGGTTGAAGGCGATGGCATCGACCGGATTACCACCCGCCACCGGCCTGACTCGCAACTTGAGATGATTTTCACCGACCGTACGTTGTTCAACAACCGTGAATTCTCCACTCCAGAGTGGCTCGGGAAACTGGGACCCCCACGGCCCGGCATCGCGCAACGAACGCGCGAATTCCAGGTTGATCGCGCTGCCCGGTAACGGTCCGTCAATAAGGATTGCTCCACTGAAATCCGCGCCGGGATACAGGCGCCGCATTTGCCTGGCCACCGACTTTTTGAATTCGTCGAGCGCCGGTGCCGCGATCGTCAAACCGGCGGCCATCGCATGTCCGCCGAATTTCACGATCAAGCCCGGCGACGTCGTCGAAACGGCCTCCAATAGGTCGCGAATGTGAACACCCTGTATTGAACGACCCGATCCCTTCAATACTTGCTCATCCTCTCGCGCGAATGCGAACACAGGTCGATTGCAACGCTCGCGTACCCGGGCGGCGATCAGACCGACGACGCCCTGGTGCCAGGATCGGTCGTAGACGCAGACGCAATCGGGCCAGTTTTGCTCGCCCAGCTTATCGACATAATTAAACGCCTGCTCACGCATCGTGGCCTCGATGTCCCGGCGATCCTTATTTATCTGATCGAGCTGATGTGCGTACCCGGCAGCGGCATCGACGTCGTCCGTCAGCAGGCACTCGATGCCCACTGATATGTCTTCCAGGCGGCCCGCCGCATTGATGCGCGGACCGACAGCGAAGCCCAGGTCGGAACTGACACAACGCGTTAACGACCGGCCGGATTGTCGCAGAAGCGCTTCAATCCCCGGCACCGCCATCCCGGCGCGCATGCGCGTCAAGCCCTGCTGAACCAGTATGCGGTTGTTGTGGTCGAGCGGGACGACATCCGCGACCGTACCCAGCGCAACGAGATCCAGGTAGCGCGCCGGTATTCGGGACGCACCGGCCAGTCCCTGGTCATCGAGCATTCGGCCGATGCGTGCCAGCAAATAAAATGCAACACCGACACCCGCGAGATTGCGGCTTGGAAATTTGCTGCCCTCAAGATTCGGGTTCAGTATCACGGCGGCCGCCGGCAGCTCCCGACCGGGCAAGTGGTGGTCCGTCACTAAAACGGGAATCCCGAGTTCATTCGCCCTTGCAACTCCGGCAACACTTGACACGCCGTTGTCAACGGTAATCAACAGCGCCGGTGAACGCTTCGCTGCGACGTCGACGATCTCGGGCGTCAATCCGTATCCATAGTCGAATCGATTCGGCACGAGGTACTCAACGTCGCGGAACCCGAAATCTTTGAGACAACGCAGCATCAATGCAGTACTGGTCGCGCCGTCTACGTCGAAGTCACCGACAACAATGATGCGCTCGTCACGATTCTCGATAACCAGGCGTGCGGCTTCATCGATGTTCTCCAGCGCACTGACTGGAATCATCTGCGCGAGCGCGTAGTCCAGTTCATCGGCGCTCGTAAGCCCGCGCATCGCGTACAATCGAGCGTGCAGCGGATCGATATCGCCGAATCGCTCGACAAGCTCAGCGGATGGCGACGGCCTGCAAATAATCGGTCTCATTGCGGCTTGGCGTCCTCAAGCCAGCGAGAACGGCGGCGCCAGACGCGCAACGCATGAGAGCGGCGAACATAGGCACGCAATCCGTCCCGGAACAGCAGGGTCAGGCTGGACAGACGGCCGGCGCGCAGCGCTTCGCGAAGTTCGATCAAACAGCGCTCCAGGAGTTCAGGGGTGTCATCACGGACCGGCGTTTCCGCTACGAACCCTGCTACGGATCCGTCCAGACAGGCTTCGATGTCGCCAAGCCACGGCTCTGCAACGGCCGTTGCCGAATACCAGTAGCCTGTCAGAAGCGGGTCATCGGAAAACAGCGGCGGTTGCGGTCGTGTCGTTTGCTCGGGCGCAACGCCGCCACCCCATAGCCACATCGCGTTGATCGGCCGCTGACCGTTCGCTTCGCGTTGCATATTGACATCGTGTTCGTGCAGGGCCATCTCGATTTCACTGGCGAGGTTTCGATACGAGGCGCTACCGTCGCCGTCTGGCAGGTATTCATCAGGCATCTGCCCATCGACGACATAGGCCGGAACCGACGCCGTTGCCAGTGCCTGCGATGAACTCAGGTAGCCGCAAGACCCCAGGCGCGTAAAGCCGAACTGGTTCGCGCCTCCGAGCGTCTGTTGCAGATGATCGACCAGACGGCGCAATTCGCGCGCCGAGATATCGCCGGCACCATGCGCGTGCAGGCACAGATGATCCAGCCGCGGTTCCAGGTACACCGGGTCCAGCGCAGCGATCCACTTCGTCGGCCGGTCGCCGGTCTGTCCCCACATTCTGAGCGCTGCGCACCCGGACTCGGGACGCGGCAAGCCGAGCTCGCCGGCGACACTCGCCAGCAAATCGGCGCGGCCCGGTTGGTAACTGAGGTCCGATTGTGCAAGCCATGCCCTCAGGGAATGGTCCCGGAGCCGACCCGCGGTCGCCGGTGGCAGCACGACGATCGCCGCGTTTTTGTCATATGATGCGTTCACAGTGAGCGCAGATGGTAAGGGAAGCTCAATTGAAATTCACAAGAGAATTGCCGGGTACGCTGACGATCCGAAGCGTCAGCCAGGAAGGGATCCGGATCAACGATGACGTCTGGTCAGGCACTGTGGCTCTTACGCCCCGGGAAGTGGTCGAACAATGGCAACCGGTTGCTATCGAGAACCTGGTCGCCGACGACTTTAGCACCCTGTTCGACGATGCGCCGGAACTCGTCATTTTGGGCACCGGCGGCAGCGGGCAGTTCCCACCGCGAGAGCTTACGTTTTCGTTCGCGCGCCGCGGCGTTGGGCTGGAAGTGATGGATACGGCCGCTGCCGCACGAACGTTTAATGTACTGGCCGGCGAAGGGCGCCGCGTCGCCGCCGTCTTGTATCCGGTTTGAGCGATCAATCCAGCAGCGTTTCGCCCGACAGGCCGTTGGTCTCCATCATTTCGCGCAGATTTTTCAGCGCATCAAGCTGGATTTGCCGAACGCGCTCACGTGTCAATCCGATTTCGCTACCGATTTGTTCCAGGGTTTCACGCCGGTAGCCGTGCAGACCAAAGCGGCGCTCAAGCACCGTGCGCTGCTTCTCATTCAACTCGAAAATCCAGTGATCGACAATGTCATGCACGTCGTCTTTCTGTGCACAACTCGGCGGCTCCGTATCGCTTGTCGCCATGAGTCGGTCCACGGGCTCAACACCGTCCTCATCGGTCGTGGCGCGCAGGGTCACTCGTTCATGCAATGCAAGCAGGCGCTCGACGTCGGCTGCATCTCGATCCAGGTAATCTGCAATTTCGGCCGCTGTCGGGAAACGCTCGCCCTGTTGGCGCAGGAATCGGGCAGCACGAAGGCAGGAATTGATGTCCTTGATGATATGGATGGGTAAGCGCACTGTGCGCGACTGGTTCATGATTGCGCGTTCAATGCTTTGCCGAATCCACCAGGTGGCATAGGTCGAGAAACGAAAGCCGCGCTCCGGATCGAATTTCTTTACGGCGTGGATCAGGCCGAGGTTTCCTTCTTCGATCAGGTCCAGCAAGGGCAATCCCCGATGAAGGTATCGACGAGCGATTTTTACAACCAGCCGCAGATTGCTTTCGATCATGCGATGCCGGGCTGCCTCGTCGCCATCCTGAACACGCCGGGCGAAGTGTTTTTCTTCGTCCGCGCTCAGGAGCGGCGAGATGCCAATCTCGTCGAGATAGAGCCTGGTTGGATCGTGTTCCAGCGCCACTTTCCGCCTCTATTCAAGGTCCGGTAGCTGGCTATTTTTTATCTCGCTGGCAAGTATTGTCGCGGGTTAACCGGCTTACCGTTCCGTCTGATCTCAAAATGCAGTCGCGGTTTGCGTTCCGGCCCCTCACCCATGGTCGCGATTTTCTGGCCGATCTTGATCTGGTCACCCTCTTTTGCCAGCAGCGACGCGTTGTACCCGTAGGCACTCAGGTAGGTGTCGTTGTGCTTGAGAATAATAAGCTTGCCGTAGCCGATCAGTCCACTGCCCGCGTAGACGACCCGCCCCGATGCCGCAGCGTGAATGGGCTGCCCGGATTTGCCGTTGATCAAAACACCGGTACCCGTGCCCGGTTTTGCGCCAAAATTGACATCGATACGGCCGCTTGTCGGCCAGGCCCAATTTGGCGGCGCTTCGGCAGGAATCGATGGCAAAGAACGCGGCGGCGGCTTCGAGCTTGAACTGCTGCTGGCACTCTGCCGCGGCGTCGCCGCAGGTCCGGTGAGCCGCAATCGTTGCCCGGGGTAGATCAGGGAACCATCGCCGAGTCGATTCCACCGGGCAAGATCAGTGGTTGATTTGCCGTAGCGCCAGGCGATGGAAAAGAGTGTTTCCCCTTTTCTGACAATGTGCGTCTGCGGATTATCGTGCCATGACGACGGTGTCGTACAGGCAGCCATAAGCAGCAAAATCAGGCTCGTTGCAAGGAACGGGCGAGCGCGCAATTTCAGTGTCCTGCCTCCCGAAATCATTGTCCTCGCATCATTAGCCAGGCGATAACCAGGCCGACAGCGAGCACAGTCACCCAGCCGATTCGTTCGACATATTTCTGCAAGGTGTCCTCGAATCGCTGGCCACCCAATTTTACCAGCCCCGCGACGAGGAAAAATCTTGCTGCCCGGCCAATCAGGGATGCAAAGATGAAAGCCGGCAGATTCAGTGCGGCAACGCCCGCGGCGATCGTGAAGACCTTGTAGGGTATCGGGGAGAATCCTGCGACAAAAACAACCCAGACGCCGTAGTTGTCAAACCAGCCGCGGCTCGTTTCGTAGGCGGACCAGTAATGAGATTCACGCAGCCACGGCTCGATTGCTTCAAACAATCCGAAACCGATCGCGTAGCCTGCCACACCGCCGAGCACCGAGAAAACCGTTGCGATCGTCGCGTACCGAAACCAGCGCTCCCGCAGCGCCAGGCACATGGGTGCAAGCATGACGTCAACGGGAATGGGGAAAAAAGACGACTCCGCAAAACTCATCGCTGCGAGGTAGCGTTCGGCGTGCCGGTGACGTGACCAGGTCAGCACGCGTTCGTAGATAGGCGCAAATATCTTCATATCACATTAAGTATATGGTTTATCGCTTTGAATAATATAGTTTATTTGCCCTGTACCAGCGGTACAAAGCTGACCGGGCCGAGCGAGACCTGCTCAAAGCGTTCCGGGTGATTCACGATCATGCAGAGATCCTGGCGCCCTTTCGGTCCGACCGGGATGATCAGTCGCCCCCCGGGCGCGAGCTGCTGCAGCAGTTTCGGCGGCACCGTGGTCGCCGCGGCGGTCACGATAATGCCGTCGTAGGGCCCGTATTTCGGCCAGCCTTCCCAGCCGTCCCCCGGGCGAAACTGCACATTGTATATATCGAGTTCGCGCAGGCGCTGCCGTGTCTTCGTCAGGAGTTCGCGAATGCGCTCGACGGTATAAATCTGTTTCACCAGCGGTGCCATAATCGCTGTCTGGTAGCCACAACCCGTGCCAATTTCGAGTACTTTCTCCCCTTCAAAGCCGGCCAGCAGGGCTTCGGTCATGCGCGCGACAATAAACGGCTGACTGATCGTCTGGCCGAGGCCGATCGGCAAGGCTGTATCTTCGTAAGCCCGGCTGGCGAGCGCCTCATCGACAAACAGGTGCCGCGGTACGTTTCGAATCTGATTCAGCACGGCCTCGGACCGGATTCCCTGCTCCATCAGGCGCCTCACCAGTCGATCGCGCGTACGCGCGGAGGTCATGCCTATGCCTTGCCGGTCGCCGCTCATAGACCAAGGGCCAGCCATTTCGCCAGGTCGGGAATGGCGGCATGGCGTGTCAGATCCACCATCAGCGGCGTTACCGACGCGAATTTCTCCTCAATTGCGAAGAAATCCGTGTCAATTCCCGCGTCCTGCCCTTCGCCCGCCGGCCCCACCCAGTAGATTGGCCGGCCGTAGGGGTCTTTGTCCTTGACGATGTGCTCGGCCTTGTGACGAAATCCCAGCCGCGTCGCCCGGACGCCTTTCAGATCCGCCAGCGGAACATCCGGGACGTTGACGTTCATCACGACATCGGATGCCAGCGAAGAACGCTCGATTTTCTGTACCAGGTCCACCGCAACGGCTGCCGCCGTTTCGAAGTGCTGGAGCTTGCGACCAACCAGCGACACGGCAATGGTCGGCAGACCCAGGAATCGTCCCTCCATCGCTGCCGCGACGGTACCGGAATAAATGACATCGTCGCCGAGATTGGCGCCGTGGTTGATGCCTGAAACGACCAGGTCGGGCTCGTAGTCAAGAAAGCCCGTCAGTGCGACGTGTACACAGTCGGAGGGCGTGCCGTCTACCGAGTACCGGCCAGGTGATACTTCCGAGATTCGCAACGGGGTGCTTAGCGTCAGCGAATTGCTCGCCGCCGAGCGATTACGGTCGGGAGCAACCACCACAACGTCGGCGACCTTGGCCAGGGCTTCGCTGAGAACAATAATGCCCCTGGCAAGATAGCCGTCATCGTTACTTACGAGGATTTTCATTATTTTGACGAGTGAACTCGTGATTCTTAATCGCGCTCACTATACTGAATGTTTACCGTGCACCATAGCCTCAAAGACCCAGCCGTGACTGACGACGACAAGGAAGCGTTTCGAAAAGCCATGTCAGGCACAAAGCCGCTTAAGGTGGATCGGCGCGTGCCGCTCGACAAACCAAAACCCAAGCCCCAGGCGCGTTTCACACACGCGGACGAGCAAGCTGCACTCAATCAAAGCCTTTCCGACGACATTGATACGATCGAACACGGCTACGGTGGCGCATTGCGGTACCAGAAAGCATCAGTTGGCCAACGAACAATGCGCAAGCTCGGTCGGGGTGGCTACAGCGTCCAGGCCGAAATTGACTTGCATGGCATGACGCTGGCCGAAGCCAAGCCACGACTCCGCGATTTCATTGAATACAGTGCGCAACAGGGACATCTGTGCGTCCGCGTTGTGCATGGCAAGGGTCTCGGGTCCGGCGAGCGCGGCCCGGTGCTGAAAAATGCAGTCAATCACTGGCTGCGCCGCTGGGACAACGTGCTGGCGTTCGTCTCGACACGGCAGGTCGACGGCGGGACTGGCGCGATTTATGTCTTGCTGGAGCGAGAGTAGTCGCGGCGTCTGACAAACCAGAGATGCCCGCCAGCAAGGTCACCCAATTGCGCATCAGGTCATACAACAATTTCCCGCAATACAGACGTCGCGAAAGCCCCGCGGCCCAGCGTAAAAGTCAGCGCGATTCCATTGTTAACATCGTGCGCTTGCAGGTCTGTCACTCGTAGCCTCAAACTTCGGCTGCCGGGTTTAACCCGTGCCTTGTCAAATGCCTTTTGCCAGAGCTCGTTTTTGCAATTCGATCCGTCGCCCGGTAATTCAGCAGCAGGATGTAAGTCCAGTTCGCGGCAGCGCTGTTCGAGTTCCTGATCAAGCGCGTCGATGATAAACACACTGCCGGTGCCATCAAGGTTCGCAATATCGCCAGGCAACAATCGATTCCAGCTACCGTCCTGAACGCGTTGATGCAAAGTCTCATTGAACAAAAACGAGCGTGCGCTCGAAATCGCGATGCTGCGCTTGTGGCGCGGCAATCGTTTGCCCGCGGCCCAGACACTTGCAAGGTCCAGGTTCGCGCCATCCCTGCCAAATCGCTGCGGTCCGAAATAATTCGGCACGCCCTGCTCTGCGATCGCCGCCAGGCGCTCATCAATTGGAACCGATCCCACACCTGAGCCACGCAAGACGATGCGAAAGTGATTGGCTTTGTGCGCACCGCGACGAAGCTTCTTCGAGTGCCTCTGTACGTCGCGCACCTTGATACCGTCGATGTCGAGGGTAGCCCAGTCTGGCGTGTGCCACCGCGGTACGCTGAACCATTGCCGGGTGATCGCATCGCGATCCTTCAGGCCGGAATAGCCCACGTCCCTCGCCGCGACGCCGGCGAACTTCGCCAATTGCCGGGCGAGCCATTCGGTGTTCGTGCCGATTTTTTCGATATAAAGAAAGTCGTGCTCGCCAGCGCCATCGAAGTCGTAACCGAGTTCTTCGGTAACGTCGAAATCTGCGGGGGAACCGCGGATCATCGCCGCGTACAGAGGCGATCCGTGCGCGCGGGCCCACTCGGGCAAGGCCATGCAATTATCCTGTGATTGATTTATCGCGAATGCGCGGCGACCGGTACCACCTGGTAAAACGTTTCCTGCTTGCCGATCATGCCGAGATCCGTTCGCGCGCGCTCTTCCGCCGCATCCCGGCCTTGCTTCAGGTTGATGACTTCGGCATCGAGCGCGGCATTGCGCTCACGCAATGAGTCGTTGAGCGCGCGCTGTTCGGCGACGGCCGACCTCAGTTTCAGCGTCTTTCGATAGCCGTCGTCGGCGAACCAGAGCTTCGCCTGCAAGCCAAGCCCGGCAACTGCAATCAGTATCAATAGTCCCCGTGAACCGAACAAATGCATTCCCCAAATTTTCGAATACCAGGCTGCGTTCTATCGGCACTTGACCGAAAACGCAGCGCGGGCAGCGTATCGTGCTTCACTGCCCAGTTCTTCTTCAATTCTGAGCAACTGGTTGTACTTGGCAATGCGGTCTGACCGTGACAATGAGCCAGTCTTGATCTGCGTTGCCTGGGTGCCAACTGCAATATCGGCGATTGTGCTGTCCGAGGTTTCTCCCGAACGGTGCGAAATCACCGCGGTGTAGCCTGCTCTCTCCGCCATAGTAATCGCATCAAGAGTTTCGCTTAAGGTACCGATTTGGTTAGGTTTTATCAATATCGAATTCGCGATTTTTTCATCGATTCCGCGCTGGAGGATTTTCGTATTCGTGACGAATAAATCGTCACCGACAAGCTGCACGCGGTCACCGAGCGCATCCGTCAGTGTGCGCCAGCCCTCCCAGTCGCTTTCGTCCATGCCGTCTTCGATCGTGATAATCGGGTAGGCATCGGCCAATTCGGCCAGGAATGCACTGAATCCGGCAGCGTCGAAACTCCGGCCTTCGGATTCCAGGTTGTAGACGCCGTCTTTGTAGAACTCTGAGCTGGCCACGTCGAGACCCAGCAGAATATCGTCACCCGCCTTGAAACCCGCCTGCTCGATCGCTGTCATGATCGTATCGAGGGCCGCGCGATTCGACGGCAGGTCCGGCGCAAAGCCACCCTCGTCGCCGACCGCCGTATTCAGCCCTTCTGAATTCAGTACACTTTTCAGGCTGTGAAATATTTCGGCACCGTAACGCAGCGCCTCGGTAAAGTTCGGTGCGCCGACCGGCAGTATCATGAACTCCTGGATGTCGACACTGTTGTTCGCGTGTGCGCCGCCGTTGATGATATTCATCATCGGCACCGGCATCGTCGTGCTGTCACCGAGGTGGCGAAACAATGACCTGTCTTTCGATACCGCCTCTGCCTTGGCGACAGCCAGCGAGATGGCGAGCAATGCATTGGCACCGAGTCGGCTCTTGTTGTCGGTGCCATCAAGCTTGATCATCGTCTCGTCGACGGCACGCTGGTCCGAGAATTCCTTGTCGATCAGCGCATCCCGCAGCACGGTATTGATATTGGCGACGGCGTTTTGAACGCCCTTGCCAAGATAGCGAGACTTGTCGCCATCGCGCAGTTCGACAGCTTCGCGCGTGCCGGTTGATGCACCCGACGGCACGCCCGCACGTCCCGCACTGCCATCCGCCAGGGTCACGTCCGCTTCCACGGTCGGATTGCCGCGCGAGTCGAGTATCTCCCGACCGCGAATAGTACTGATTTTGATCATGGTTACTCCGAGTCCGGAACTCCGAGGCCAAAGTCAGCCTCTTGATAGCCCCTCTGTTTGACTATGCTGTCGATCGACAGCAGCGTTTCAAGCAAATCTTTCATTTTGTCCAGCGGCCAGGCGTTAGGGCCGTCGCTGAGCGCTTTGGCCGGGTCCGGGTGCGTCTCCATGAAAAACCCCGCAACGCCCGCAGCCGCAGCGGCGCGCGCCAGCACCGGGATAAACTCGCGGCGCCCGCCCGATGACGATCCCTGCCCGCCGGGCAATTGCACCGAATGCGTCGCATCGAATACGACCGGCGCGCCGGTGCCACGCATGACAGCCAGGCTTCGCATGTCAGACACTAGGTTGTTGTAGCCAAAAGAAAAGCCGCGCTCGCAGACCATGATCTGCTGATTGCCTGTCGACTTTGCTTTGTCAACAACGTTCTGCACTTCCCATGGCGACAGGAACTGGCCCTTTTTGATGTTCACCGGCAACCCGGCGGCAGCCGTTCGCAGAATGAAATTCGTCTGACGGCAAAGGAATGCGGGCGTCTGCAAGACATCGACAACGTCAGCGACTTCATCCATCGGCGTGTCTTCGTGGACATCTGTCAGCACCGGCAGGTTGAGCTGCTTTTTGACTTCGCTGAGAATTCGCAAGCCTTCTTCGATACCGGGACCGCGGAAGCCATCGCGAGAGCTGCGATTCGCCTTGTCGAACGACGACTTGTAGATAAAGGGAATGCCAAGTTCGCCGCACATTTCCTTCAGCGTACCGGCCGTGTCCAGCGTCATTTGTTCGCTCTCGACAACACAGGTGCCCGCTATCAAAAACAGCGGCTGGTCATTACCGACTGAAAATCCGCACAGATTCATGCTTCGACCGCCTCTGGCATCGCGCCTTCACTGAACTTTCGAACCGCGCTAATAAAACTTCGGAACAACGGGTGGCCATCGCGCGGATTGGACGTGAACTCCGGATGAAACTGGCTGGCGAGGAAAAACGGGTGGTCCGTAATCTCAACCATCTCGACCAGGTCATCGACTGACAGGCCGCTGAATTTCAGCCCCGCCTTCGACAGCACCTCGCGATAGTTGTTGTTGACTTCATAGCGGTGCCGATGGCGTTCTTCAATCTGAGTCTGACCGTAACTTTCAGCGGCGAGGGAGCCCTCTTCCAATGTCACGGCTTGTGCACCGAGGCGCATCGTACCGCCCATATCCGATTCCTCGCTGCGCTCTTCGGTACCGCCGGTCTTGTCCCGCCATTCGGTGATCAGCGCGATCACCGGATGCTCGGTGTTGCGGTCAAACTCGGTACTCATGGCACCCGTCAGGCCGGCAAGATTGCGTGCCGCTTCGATCACGGCAACCTGCATGCCGAGGCAGATACCGAGATACGGAATGCCGTGCTCGCGCGCAAACCGAACGGCCGCGATCTTGCCTTCGATACCGCGATCGCCAAAGCCACCGGGCACAACAATGCCGTCCATTCCGCGCAGGCAGTCGATGCCCTGTTCTTCAATGTCGCGGGACTCAATGTAGGTGATGTTGACGCGGGTGCGATTGTGAATGCCGCCATGCTGCAGCGCTTCGACCAGCGATATGTACGAATCCTTGAGGTCCATGTACTTGCCGACCATTGCGATACGCACTTCGCCTGTCGGATTCTGATTCGCTTCGACAATGGCAGCCCATTCGTGCAGGTCGGCCGGCGGCAAATCCAGCCCAAGCTGGCGCGTCACGATTTCATCCAGTCCCTGCTCGTTCATCATCGCCGGAATCTTGTACAGGTCGTCCGCATCCCAGGCCGAGATGACGGCTTTCTGCTGCACGTTGGTGAACAAGGCAATCTTGCGACGCTCATCGTCAGGCAGCGGCTTTTCCGACCGGCAAACCAGGATGTCCGGCTGAATGCCGATCGACCGCAATTCCTTGACCGAGTGCTGAGTCGGCTTGGTCTTGATTTCCGACGATGTCGATATGTAGGGCACCAGGGTCAGGTGCACGTAGACGACCCGGTCGTGACCGAGTTCAACGCCCATTTGACGAATCGCCTCGAGGAACGGCAATGACTCGATGTCACCGACCGTCCCGCCGATCTCGACGAGGCAGATGTCCGCGTCACCGGCCCCTTTCCGGATGCCGTCCTTGATCTCGTCGGTGATGTGCGGAATGACCTGCACCGTCGCACCGAGATAGTCACCTCGCCGCTCTTTGGCGATCACGCTTTCGTAAATGCGCCCGGTTGTGTAATTGCTGTGCCGGCCACCTTTCGCCGTTCGTACAAATCGCTCGTAGTGACCGAGATCGAGGTCGGTCTCCGTGCCATCGTGGGTCACGAAAACTTCGCCGTGCTGGAACGGGCTCATCGTGCCGGGGTCGACATTAATGTAGGGATCGAGCTTGATCATGCTGATGGTCAGGCCACGGGCTTCCAGAATGGCGCCGAGGCAGGCGGATGTGATTCCCTTTCCTAATGAAGAAACCACACCGCCGGTAATGAAAACATACGATGTCATGATCGAACCCAAGGTTTGTAACGGTTTGCGTTACCGGTGGAGTTTCATAAAGTTAAGAAACAAGAAAGGGCTGGACCAAAAGCACGACCTCAAGGCGTGATGCTTTCTTCCAACCCTTCGAATTCCGCGCCGTCGTTTGGACTAAAGACGGTGTTAAACGTTATCAGTCAGCCCCCGCTAATGCAATGCAGGCCGGTCGATCCAGCGCAGCGCGTATCCGGGTTCCGTAATCGCATCGGCCGCAATCCAGAGATCTGCAACCGCCACCAGCCGGTCCCCGGCATACACCAGCGGCAGGCAATCTCGCATCCAGGGCAGAATGCCCTCTTCTTGAAGTAGTTTCTTCAGTTTGCGCGTATGTGCTTGACCTTTCGGCTTAATCTCCTCCCCACCCCGACGTTGTTTCACCGTCAACCCATCGCGAAAAAGCGCTTCGGACAAGCCGCTGTCGGCACCGCCGCACAAGACCAGGCGCCCCATCCCGGGCCCAAGCGGCAGTTCATCCTTCGACAGCGGTGATGTCGCGATGCTATGGGGAAGCTTTTCGGGCAATAAATACAAGGCATTTCGGTAGCGTCGAATGCTGCCTCCCGGCCAGACAACATTCGGTTGCGCGTCCATTCGCGCGGGAATGACTTCGTTGATCACGCGATCGAGTATTCCGGTTGACGGCGTTGCGAGTCCAAGTTCGCTGATGGCAAAGCGAATCAGGTTTTTACGGCGCGCGAGCGACAGGCTCATGAGGCCGTCAATATCGAGTCGCCTCGGGCGGCCGCCAATCGCGCGCAAATCGATGCGACCCAGTTCCGTCAATAATTCACTGGCCTCTCCGGCATGGCTCGCGCTGCGCTGCAAGCGTTGTGCAATATCAGGCCAGCGCGTTTGAAGCACGGGCACAATCTCATGACGAAGAAAGTTTCGATCAAAACGCCGGTCTGAGTTTGAAGGATCATCGAGCCAATTGAGAGCGTTTGCTGTTGCGTAGTCTCGAATTGCTGCCTGGTCGATTCCCAGCAAGGGGCGAACGAGCTTGCCCGGACCCAGCGGGCGAACTGCGCCAATTCCAGCGATGCCTGCCGGGCCACTGCCACGGACAAGGTTCAACAGCAATGTCTCGGCCTGGTCTCCCCGATGATGCGCGCTGATCAGCCAGTCGCCGGGCCGCAACTCACCCTGCAAGGCCGTGTACCGGGCATCGCGAGCGGCAGCTTCCAGCCCCAGTCCCGCCCGCAGGTCAACGTCGACCCGAATGGCACGAAATTCTACGCCGTGTTGCCGGGCAAAAGCCGCGCAATGCTCGGACCACGCCGCGGACTCGACATGCAAGCCGTGGTCAATATAAATCGCGAGCAGCGGAACCGGGTCACCGCCGGTTGCATGAGGACCGAGCTCTGCAAAGCAATGCAGTAATGCGCTGGAATCCAGTCCGCCGCTGAACGCGACAACGTACCGGGACGCTGTTCCGGCCTGTGTTTCAAGCTCGGCGAGCCGCGACGCGAGAATCGCCGGCCCGAAGGTCACGCGCCTTTGAACTGACCGAAGCTCGCGAGGCGCTTTTGGCGATTGGCCAGCAGTTGTTCCAGCGATAGTTTGCCCAGTTCATCGAGGCTGGACGCGATCGCGTTGCGAATCACTTCCGCCATGGCACCGGGATTGCGATGCGCTCCGCCGAGCGGTTCCGTCAGAACCTCGTCGACCAGCTTGAATTCGCGCAGCTGTGATGCCGTCACACGCATTGCATCGGCGGCATCTTCGGCACGTTCGGCACTTTTCCAGAGAATCGAGGCGCAGCCTTCGGGCGAAATCACCGAGTAAATGCTGTATTGCAACATGATCAGTTTGTCGCCGACGCCAATCGCCAGTGCGCCGCCGGAGCCCCCTTCGCCGATGACAATATTGACAATCGGCGTCTTGAGGCCGGCCATCAAGTAGAGACTGTAGGCGATTGCCTCACTTTGCCCGCGCTCTTCCGCACCGACGCCCGGGTAGGCCCCCGGGGTGTCAATAAAGGTCACAATCGGCATCGAAAATTTCTCGGCGAGACGCATGAGTCGCTGCGCCTTGCGATAGCCCTCGGGCTTCGGCATGCCGTAATTGCGGCGAACGCGCTCTTTGGTGTCCCGGCCTTTCTGGTGGCCGATAAACATCACGGCCCGACCGTCGACTCGTGCAACACCGCCAATGATGGCCGGGTCATCGGCGTACATGCGATCACCGTGCAGTTCCTGAAAATCCGGCGCGATCGCATCGAGGTAATCTTGCGTGTAAGGGCGGGACTCGTGCCGCGCCACACGCGCAATCTGCCAGGGAGAGAGCTTCGCGAAAATGCTGCGGGTCAGCGATTCGCTCTTGTCCTTGAGGCGCGCGACTTCCTCGTTGATATTGACTTCGGAGTCATCACCTACGTAGCGCAGTTCATCGATCTTGGCCTCAAGCTCCGCGATCGGTTGTTCGAAATCCAGAAATTTCACAGTCGGCTCATATCGTTTGCGGCCCGAAGACCCTAACCCTACATGATTTCGCGCCCCGGGGCGTAGAGCAGGCGGACATTATTATTTCCCAGCAATTCCGTCAACTTATCGCGCAATTCGCGACTGGGTCGCACCGCCCACTCCGGCCCGAGCGACAAACGCGCGGCAGCGCTCTCCCCAATATAACGCACGGAAACATCGCAGCTGCCGGCTCGAAACGGCAACAGCAGGTCGTGCAGTCTCTGCAGCAGATTCTCGCCCTGCCCGTTCGGCGCCAGGCTCAGCACCATCCCTTTCGCGCGGGATTCGATGACGCGATCAATGTGCAGAACGTTTTTGACATTGATCGTCCAGCTGCCGATAAAATCGTCGTAACGCAAACCTCCAGTGACCACCACGATCTCGTCCTTGACGAGCAGATGCCGGAACTCCTGGAAAGCCTCGCTGAAGAGGCTGACTTCCATCCGCGCCGTATCGTCATCGAGCACCACACTGACCCGGTTGCCACGCTTTCTGACGTCGACGATCAAGCCTGCCACGGTCGCTTCGCGCTTGGCCTGACCGTACTTGCGCTCTCCCTTGGCCGTCTGCGGCGCCGGCTCGGCGACAATGTCACTGAGCTTGCCGTCGGACAGGTGCCGTGCGTCAAAACGAACCGCGTCGAAGGGATGGCCGGTCAGGTACAGTCCCAGTGCTTCCTTTTCGTTGTTGAGGAGCAGACGCTCCTGCCATTCAGCCAGCTCGGGCGGCTTGTTGTCGGCAACTTCGACCGCCGGTTCGGCAAGGCCAAACATATCGTTCTGGCCGGCCGCCGCCGCCTTGGCTGCCTGGTCTGCACTGCGCAGCGCCTCGGGAACCTGGTTCATCATGCTGCGCCGCGATTCGCCGAAACCGTCCATCGCGCCGGATTTGACCATCGCCTCCAGCGCGCGCCGATTGATCTTGTCATGGTCTATGCGACGGCAGAATTCAACCAGGCTCCGAAACGGCCCATTGGCCTCGCGCTCGGCAATCAGTGACTCAACGGCCGCGCGGCCGACACCCTTGATCGCACCCAGCCCATACAGGATGGTCTTGTCGTCGGGAACACTGAAATGGTAGTCCGATGAGTTGATATCCGGCGCGACCAGCTTCAGGTTCAACTGCCGGCAATCATCTTTCAGCGTGACAAGTCGATCCGTGTTGTGCAGATCGGCGCTCATCACAGCGGCCATGAATGCGGCTGGATAATGCGCTTTCAAATACGCTGTTTGGTAGGAGAGCACCGCGTATGCCGCCGAGTGGGACTTGTTAAAACCGTAGCCGGCAAACTTCTCCATCAGGTCGAAAATTCGGGTAGCCGTCTTCTCGGCGACGCCACGTTCGGTCGCACCCGACACGAAAATTTCGCGCTGCTTGGCCATTTCCTCGGGCTTCTTTTTGCCCATGGCACGCCGCAACAGGTCGGCGGCACCGAGCGTGTAGCCCGCCAAAACTTGCGCGATTTGCATGACCTGCTCCTGGTACAGGATCACGCCGTAGGTTTCTTCGAGAACCGGCTTCAGGTCCGGGTGCAAATAGTCAATGTCGGACTGATTCGTGGCATGTTTTCGGCTGATGAAATCGTCAACCATGCCCGACTGCAGGGGGCCGGGACGAAACAAAGCAACGAGTGCGACGAGGTCGTCGAACTGGTCGGGTCGCATGCGCTTGATCAGGTCGCGCATGCCGCTCGACTCCAGCTGAAATACCGCGGCGGTATGCGTGCTCTGCAGCAGTCGAAACGTCTGTGGATCGTTCTCTGGAATTCGCTTGATGGAAAAATTGAGTTCGGGCCGCGTTGCATTGATGATGTTGACGGCCCAGTCAATAATCGTCAGCGTTTTCAATCCGAGAAAATCGAATTTAACCAGGCCAACCGCCTCAACGTCGTCCTTGTCCAGTTGCGTAACGACGTTGGTGCCACCCTCTTCACAGTACAGCGGCGCGAAGTCCGTCAATGCCCCTGGGGAAATGACAACGCCGCCGGCGTGCTTGCCGGCGTTGCGAACCAGGCCCTCGAGTGATTTTGCAAGATCGATAATCGCCGCAACTTCTTCGTCATCGCGAACCATCGCCGCCAGTTCTTCGGAGTCGTTCAACGCCTTGTCCAGCGTGATTCCAATCTCGAACGGCACCTGCTTCGCAATGCGATCGACAAAACCGTAGGGCTGGCCGAGTACACGACCGGTATCCCGGATTACGGCTTTCGCGGCCATCGTGCCAAAGGTAATAATCTGCGAGACGCGTTCACGCCCGTAACGATCGGCGACGTAATCGATCACCCGGTCGCGCCCTTCCATGCAAAAGTCGACGTCGAAGTCGGGCATGGATACGCGCTCAGGATTCAGGAAGCGTTCAAACAGCAGGACATGCTGCAGGGGGTCAAGATCGGTGATCCCCAGCACCCAGGCAACCAGTGATCCGGCACCCGAACCGCGCCCCGGCCCGACAGGCACATTGTTTTCGCGCGCCCAGCGGATAAAGTCGGCAACAATAAGAAAGTAACCCGGGAAACCCATCGACTGGATTACGCCCAGCTCGGTTTTCAAACGCTCGTAGTACGGCGCCGCAAATGCCGCGCGTTCTTTTTCCGGAATACTTTCGGTTTCGTACTTGAGCTCGAGCGCTGCGTTCAAGCCCCGTCTTGCTTCCGATTCCAGGAATTCCGCTTCCGTTTGTCCCTCCGGGACCGGAAACGCTGGCAACACACTGTCACCCAGCTTCAGGTCCAGGTTGCAGCGTCGTGCGATTTCGAGCGAATTCCGGGTCGCCGATGGAATATCCGCAAACAACTCGCACATCTCGCGCGGCGTCCGGAGATATTGATTCTCACTGTAATTGCGGGGTCGACCGGGATCGGCCAGGCCCCGGCCTTCATGAATGCATACGCGTGCCTCATGGGCGTCGAAACCGTCGCGGTCCAGAAACCGGACATCGTTTGTCGCAACGACGGGTACTGTTTTTTCGCGCGCCAGTTTCAGGCTGGCCTGAACGACTTTTTCCTCGTTTGACCGGCCACTCCGTATGAGTTCCAGCTAAAAGCGATCGCCAAATATCCCAAGCCAGTGATCCAGCGCTTGTGACGCGGCTTTGTCGTTGCCGTTGACGATTGCGCGGCCAATATCCCCGGCGACACCGCCAGATAATGCGATGAGACCGGCACAGCTGGCTGTGTTCAGCCATTCACGCCTCGCCATGGGTTCACCACGGACCTGGCCTTCGATGTAACTGCGCGTCACCAGCTCACAGAGATTGCGATAGCCCGCATTATTCTGCACCAGCAAGATCAGCGTGAATGGATGATCGGGGTCATCATCGTTCGCGATTCGCAAGTCGAGGCCGATGATGGGTTTGACACCAGCCGCAATTGCCTTGCGATAAAATTTCACCAGCCCGAACAGGTTGTTCTGGTCTGTCAACGCGATCGCCGGCATTTGTTTTTTGACACAACGGCGCATCAACAGCGGGATCCGGACAGTGCTGTCCACCATCGAATACTCGGTGTGCAAATGCAGGTGTACGAACTCGGCAGGCATCAGGACGCTGTCCTCACTGGCGCGAAAGTCTGCCGATGCTCACGACAGGGTCCGAATTCGCGCAATCTTTCACGATGCACGACGGTGCCATAGCCTTTGTGGCGCGCGAACTCATAGCGCGGGTAAATACGATCGAGCGCAATCATGACTGCATCCCGACTGGTTTTCGCGAGAATGGACGCCGCGGAAATTGCCGCTACCTGGTCGTCGCCCCCGATAATCGCGCGCCCGCCGATCAAGCCGTGCTGGAACCGAAGATTGGGTAGTCGATTGCCATCGACGAGAACGGTATCCGGGCGAAGCCTCAGGCCAAGAATCGCGCGCCGCATGGCCAGCATCGTCGCGGCAAGAATATTGACCGCGTCGATCTCGGCCGGGTCGGCCCAGGCAACCGACCAGGCGAGCGAATGCCGCTTGATTTCAGCCGCCAGCGCGCTGCGCCTGGCGGCGCTCAGTTTTTTGGAATCCCGGAGACCGGCGATCGGTGCGGTCCGATCCAGAATGACGGCGGACGCCACCACCGGTCCGGCAAGCGGACCACGGCCCGCCTCGTCGACGCCGGCGATAAGCCCGTCCGTTTGGAATAAGTTTGCTTGCTGCATTACCTGGCTAAAGCTTCATAAGCTCAATGACTGCGTCAGCGGCACGCTGGTTGGTACTCAGCGCCAGCTCGTCCCGCAGTTTAGCAAATCTGCTGGCGATCATTTGCCTTTGGGCCGGGTCGTCGAGCAGTTCGATGACGGCGGCCGCTATTCGCTCAGGCTCGGCATCGTCCTGAATGAACTCCGGGATCAGCGGCGATTCCGTCAGCAAATTGGGCAGGGTGAAGTGAGACAGCCGGACCAGCCGCAAGGCTTTGATGATCGTATAGCTCAACCGACCCAGGCGGTAGGCTGCGACCGTCGGTTTAGCGAGCAGTGCTGCCTCCAGCGCCGCCGTTCCGGACGCCAGTAATACAATGTCGGCGGCAATCATTGCACGCTCGGAATCGCCGTCGAGCAGAACAAACCGATCCCGCAGTCCCGCCGCTTCAAGCTGCGCCTCGAAAATCGGCCGCAGTTTCGGTGTTGCAACCGGGGTGACAAATTGCGCATCGGGTTTCGACGTGGCGATACCGGCCGATGCTGCAACGAAAATTCCGCCAAGCATTGTCACTTCACTAACGCGACTCCCCGGCAATACTGCGATAACCGGACCGGCACCAAGACCCAGCTGCGATCGCGTCTCGACAATGTCGACATTTACAGGCGTGCTGTCCGCTTTTGGGTGGCCAACAAATTCAGCGGCGACGCCCGCGTCGTCGTAGAGCGCCTTTTCAAACGGCAACAAACAAAGCACTTTGTCTGCAGCGGCCCTGATTGTCTTGATACGGCCCGACCGCCAGGCCCACACCGACGGGCTGACGTAGTGCACAGTCCTGATGCCTGCGGCACGAAGACGCTTTTCGAGTCCAAGATTAAAATCGGGCGCGTCGATGCCTACGAAAACATCGGGGGGCGATTCCGTCCAGCGACGTATCAGATTGCGGCGCAAGCGCAACAGGCGCGGCAAATGCGACAGCGGCTCAATGAGCCCCATAACCGCAAGCGATTCAGCCGGTTCCCATTGCGTGCATCCCTCGGCCAGCATGGCAGGTCCGGCAACGCCCTCAAATTGAGCGTCCGGGTAGCGGCGTCGCAGTTCGCGTACGAGACCAGCGCCCAGCAAATCACCAGACGATTCGCAGGCGACCAGTCCGATCTTCATTTGACCGAGACTAGCGGACAATGCCGCGGTCGAACGAACGCAGTGATTCTAGAAACA
>JAUHYO010000261.1 GCA_030426325.1 Gammaproteobacteria bacterium
CTACAGGGCCACCAGCCAGCGCACCAACGACAGCACCGCTGCCAACGCCGATGGATTCCTGCTTTGAGGCCGCCGCCGATGCGGATTGTCCGCAAAGAGCGAGGACGGCTACGCTTGTAATTACCAGTGAGTAACGCATGGTTCTATTCCTCCGAAATGTCTGGCCCGATTGGCCGGTTTCGGAATCAATTACACAGCGGAATAGCGGTGGCGATCGGCCATGACGATGCCAATGTAACGATCAATTGTGACGAATTATGGCGCCCGGGTTTTAGCGGCCGCTGATCGCAACGAACGTGCCACCGTTGGCCGCACAAACGGCTCGCATGAACGTGGCAAAACTTGCCGCCGACGCCGGAATGTTGCCCGAGCCCAGCCTTCCGGGAAAACCAACCCCGTGAATCCGGACAAGTCGCTCACCGTCGGGACCCGGTCGATTCAGGCGATCAATTGCTGCCATCGCCTTATCGATGGTACGCGTTCCCTGGTAATCGTCACCGAACACATAGATGCTGATCTTCTTGTCATCCGCACGAAAATCACGAATTGCCGCTTCGATTCCATTGACTGGATTACTGTCGCTGGTCGCATTCCAGGTGCGCATGCGATTGATAATGGCCTGTCTTCTGCCAGGTGAATCGGGCATCCACCGTGCAGTGTAGTCGCGAAACATGTAGACGCCGTCGTCATTCATGACCTGGATCCCTTTGACGGTCGGGTAGGCCTCCAGCGTTTGCCGAACCATATTCTGTGCCAGCGTCCAGCTCGCATCCAACATACTGCCTGAGGTATCGATGACGAAGATTATGTATTCGCTGTCAACCGGGATTCCGGCGACGGCGTCTGCGTCGGGCCGGCGGTAATACGGCCGCAATCGCTTTTCTTCTTCGGAAAGGCGCTGCCGTGCCGCCTGCAGCTCCCCGATATCGATCGTCTCGTCTTCGTTCTCCTTGCTTGCGTTGTACTGGCCCCTGACTTTTCGAAGGTCACCTTCGAGCTCGCCCAGTTCCGTTTTGGTCGCGCGAGCCTCAACCTTCACTTGCTTCAATGTGCGATCAAGAATTGTGGTCATGCCACGAATCTCGAATAGCTCCTGCTGCAAAAGCGCAATAAGCTTTTGCAAATCGCGATCAGCCTCTTCAACGACCACAGGCTCATAGATCTTGCTCAGGACGAGCAGCAGAATAATTGCACCGAAACCGCAACAGATGCAGTCCAAAAAGGACAAGCTGAATGCTTCGATATTTCGACGTCGCCTGGCCATCTGTCAGTCCCTATGGCCAGTCATGACTGACGCTGATGAATGAACCGCGCGTCCTGAGCGCCAGCGACCAGAAAGAAACAGACGCCTGGGAATCGCCTTCCATCGGATAAAGCATGATATTGATGGGAATTCCGCTCGGAATCAGGTCTACGGCGCTGGAAAAAAGGTTCAGCCGCTCGCCGCCGCCAATCACTGATTTTGATGATGTCGCGCTGTCCATTGTCGGCATCGAGTCGACCAGGATAATGACATTGTCAGGACGCGGATTCATATTGCGAATGACCCGAAACGCGTCATGCATATTGGTGCCGTTCTTCGGCACCGTGCGACGCAGAATACGAACCGCTTCATCCAGTTGCGAGCCGTCGTCAGCTTTCAGCCAGACACCTTCGGTGCCCTTGATTACGGGTTCGGCAACGTTGTTAAACATGTAAATCTGGTATTCGCTGCCCGGCTTGAACTGTGACGTCAGCCAGTCGACGCTCGCGACAACCTGACGCCATTTGCGTGATAACAGCTGCTCGGATTCCGGCAGGTTTTTTCGCCTGAGAATATTGACGATCGTTTCATGCAACATGCTCGCGGATCGATCAACAAGAATCAGCGTTCGTTCGCCGCCGAGTTTGAGGCCGGTCAGATACTGCCGATCGCCTTCGCCCTTAAAAGCGCGGATCTGTTCGCCGAGGGCATCCTGTTCCTGCTTGATAGCCATCAGGCGACGTACCTCTTCCTCCAGTGATTTGATATCGGATTGCAGTTTTTCGATGTGTTCGATTCTTGCGAGCGTGTCCTGATCGTACTTGGCAAGCTCGGCCTGTAATTCGGCAATCAGTGCCTTGATGATTGAGATGCGGTCCTTCGCTTCTTCTTTCTCGGTTTCGAGCTTCTGAATTGAGGTTCGCGCGAGGGCGAGATTCTTGCGACCTTCCAGGACTTCAATCTCAAGGCGGTTGGTCTCAGCTTGTAAAGCTTTGGACTGGTCGGAATCGATCAGGCCACGTGAGTTGATGATCATGAAAAACAGGATGACGGCACCGAAACCGCAACTCATGCAGTCGAGAAACGACATGCTGAAGATTTCACCGGAGCGGCGTTTACGTGCCATCGTGCTCCTCCACTGAAATCAGTCGCAGCTCGAATCCGGGTGTGCCAATACGAATCAGGTCGCCAGTCTGGAGAACGGCTGAACCATCAATTCGATGACCATTGAGAAAGGTGCCGTAGCGACTGTGATCGGTTACGACGAACTGGCCGTTTTGAGCCGACACGACACAATGGCGCCGGGATACACCGGGCATCTCTTGCTGCAGGTCCAGCCATCGTTCGCTCTCGGTGGCCTGTGAGCCCAGTACCAGCGGTTTTCCTTGAAGGCTGACGGCTTTATGTCCGAACAGGAGGTGTGTGGGCCGGCCACCATTGCTGTCTGCAGCGTCAACTTCAACCTTGATCGGCGACTGGTCCCAGGGCAAATGCCGTGTCAGCGTAACGCTGCCACCGCCTGTTTGTGCCTTGCATCGTTTCGCGAGACCACGAGCCGTGGCACCGGGCTCCAGCAGGAACACCTCGCCACCCACACGTGCCTTCAGTGTATCCGCGAGCCCGGGTAATCGCGCGGCGCGGTCGGACAGCTGAATGGCGGGCGTTTCCTCAGCTCGATAAAAGGCGCGCAAGTTACTGACGATACCCTGGTAAACCGGTGCTGCCGCGGCAACCAGCTCCAATGTTTCGATTTCGGCATGATGCGTCATGCCGCGGGATTCAACGTCGAGCGGCACCTTGGTCGAGCTCATGGCGGTCGTCAGCCAGCCGGGCATCCGGTCCTGCAACATCTGCTCGGTTTCGGCGGTATGCAGAGGATCGAAGCGCGATTGCTGAACAAAGGCTTCAGCAATTATTTTCAACCAGGTTTCCTGCAACAGCAGCAAGCCGCTGTCTTCGATGACGGCTGTTCGTTCGAACCGGACCTGACCTTCCTGCGTCAGCCGCGTCAGCATGCTGCTGTGCAAACTCATGTCGATATGAACGACGACCGCGTGCTCGTACTGGCGTCGTGTGGCACAGACCGCGGCGTCACACATCGCAACGACCGGAATCGATAACTCCGCCGCAATGCCCAGCAACAGACCCAGGTTCTCGCTGTTCATGTAGGGTGGTACGGCGATCGCCAGGCTGTCGCCCTCGCCTGCAACCCGCTTCCACATCTGCTCAAGCTGGTTGCTGACCAGGTCCGCCGCACTGAGTTGCCGGTAGCGCCGATCGGGCAACGACTCGGCACGCAAATCCGACCAGTAACGGTTTTGAATGCGGCGAGGCTTAAGCTTTGCACTCGCATAAGCCGCGGTCCCGGTAATTACCCGATCATCTTCGAGCAAGGCGAATCCCGGCTCGCTGTAGATAATCCTGTCGCCATTGACGACGGTAATGCCAGCGTCATTCAGATGTGCAGCGAGTAAGCTCATGGCCGCGACGACCCTAATCCGCCTTCAGGTGGCGAATGACTTTTTCGTCGCAGTAATTCTCAGTATCGAATACCAGGCGCTCCTGCACCAACTGCAACTGGTGCACCAGGAACATCAGGAAAATACTGATCAGCAACGCGATGAATGTTGAGTTAAACGCAACACCGAGGCTCTGCGTTACGCCGGCGATGTCGCCTTTGACCGCCTTGTCGGCCTGTGCCAGCGCTTCACCAATACCGCGAACCGTCCCGATAAAGCCGATCGACGGAATTGCCCAGGAGATGTAGCGAATCATGGAAAGCTCCGATTCGAGCCGGTCGGCCTCAGACTCACAAATCGTGTGTGTACTGCTGGAGACGTCCTGAATATTTCGTGTCGAACTGAAACGGCGCAAAGCATTGAGCAGGGCTCTGGGCAGCAGCATTTGTTGCCGGTCATCGGGCAATGCCTGGATCTGCCGCGCGAATTCGCGCGTGTCCTCCGGCAATATCCGCATCCCCTCAGCGACTGGAACCAGGTCGACATCGAGCAGCCGCCGTTCGTTGCCGATCTTTACCGCCTTGTATCCCATGATGGCCAGCGCCCAGAACATCAGGATGAAACAGGACTCCTGTTCAAGGTCCTTGATCAGTACCCACGGGCTTCGCTCGCGGACAAAGTCAGGATTCGCGGCAGCCTGCATGTTCTGTTCTTCGATGACCTGTGCAGCGTTTGGCCTGACCACCGAAACATAAAAAGCATGCACCACGATAATCGCGATAATGAGAGCGAACATTTGGAAAATAAACTCTACGGGGATGTTCTTTTTTTTCATAAGTTAAGGCTCGTGGCGCTCTGATCAGATGTCGACGGGGAAAGGAACGGACTGCTGGTAGGAAACAGCGTCAGTCGGCTTGAAGACATCTTCGTCTTCTTCGGTGTGGTCCTGATTGCGGTCAAGCTCGAGGTCGTCGAGTTCCTCCTCGGATACCTCGTCGACGGCTTCGGGAACCGGTTCGGTCGTCACCGAATCGTCGGTTTCATCGT
>JAUHYO010000262.1 GCA_030426325.1 Gammaproteobacteria bacterium
AGGCGGCGGGCTTGGTGGCTTCTTTCTTTAATGTCAGATGCATGCGCTCGTGACGGCCATTCTGTTCAGGATGGCCGGGCTTGATGCGCTGGATCTGGATGCCGAGGCGTAACCACCAGACCGAGAGTTTACTCAGACCGAACAATGCGTTGCCGGAGGCAAACGGCACGCCATTGTCGGTGCGTATCGCATGCGGCAGTCCGAAGTCCTTGAAAGCCCTTTCAAAAATCGAGAAAGCGAAGTCGGAACGCGTAGAGGGGACGCCCTCGCAGGTGATCAGGTAGCGGGACTTGTAGTCGCTGATGGTAAGCGGGTAGCAGTACTCATGGTTGCCGAGCATGAACTCACCCTTGTAGTCGGCACACCAGAGGCCGTTCGGCGAGTCAGCACCGATCAGGGCCGTGCCACGGGCCTTGTGGCGTCGCCGCTTTCTGCGCTTTACGAGGCCATGACGATCGAGCACGGCATGCACGGTGCTGATCGCCGGTGGCTTGACCAGGGTGTACTGCCGCAGCAACTTGTCACGGATCTTCCTGGCACCCCAGGTGGGGTGCTTCTTCTTGATCCCCAGGATCGTCCGCTCGACCTGAAAGGGCAGCTTGTTGGCCTGCCGGTAGGGTGCCCGGCTGCGGTCGTTCAGGCCATCCAGACCGCTCTCTTTGTATCGGTTGAAGATCTTGTAGCCGGTGACCCGGGAGATACCAAACTCGCGGCACAAAGGAGCCATCTTCTCGCCTTCGAGGAGTCTGGCAATGAAACGTAGTCTCTCATCCATCGGTTTACACTCATTCCAAGGCATCCGGGCTCTCCCCAAATACCTGTATGTGTAAACCATGTGTCCGGAACAATCTGTAAGCTATGTGTCGAGTAGCTCAGTTGGGGCTTTGGCCCGTGTTTTCTGTACCTCAGGAACGTGCAGGGAATGCCGTACAACCATAAACGCGTCTATCGGATCTATTGCGAGCTGGAGCTAAACCTGCGGATCAAGCCGAGGCGCCGCTTGAAGCGCGACAAACCGGATCCGCTGGCCGTGCCGAGAAAGAAGAACACCGTTTGGTCAATCGACTTTATGCACGACCGGCTCGATGATGGAAGTGCGTTTCGGACCTTCAATGTGCTGGACGATTACAATCGCGAAGGGCTTGGCATCGAAGTCGATCTATCGCTGCCATCAGCCAGAATAATCCGTGCGCTGGATCAGATCATCGAGTGGCGAGGACAGCCAAACGTCATCAGGGTAGACAATGGGCCCGAAAATATCAGCGGCGAATTCCGTACCTGGCCATGAACCGAGGTATCCGTCTGCTGTTTATACAGCCAGGCAAGCCGCAACAAAACGCTTACGTCGAACGCTTCAACAGAACGGTCAGACACGAATGGCTGGACGAACATCTGTTCGAATCAATCGAGCATGCTCAGGCGACAGCAACCGAATGGCTTTGGCATTACAATGCTGAGCGTCCCAACATGGCGCTTGGCGGAACTACCCCGTATTAGAAGCTGGCAAATGCCGCATGACCTCTACTTCTATGCGCTGCTAAGAATGGGAGGATTACCGGCTGATTCGTATTCTTGTTTATACCTATTTAATAGGTTGATTAATGCTATTAAGTAGGTAAAATTAAGCCTTCCGACAATAGGCGATTTTCGTGGCTACACAATCAACTCTCGAAGCTCTTTTTGGCGGCCAGGCTGCGGCCAAAGTGCTCCTCTTTATTGAGAATTACGGTGACGGATACGCGAGCTGGATTGCAAAGACGTTTGAGATGCCGGTCAGCGAAGTCCAAAAGCAGCTGCAAAAATTCGAGGAGGCGGGTGTGCTGGTCAGTCGAATGGTCGGTACCAGTCGAATCTACACTTGGAACCCACGCGACCCGTCCCTGGCAGGCTTGCGACAATTGCTGCAGAGCACATTGGATTTCGGTATTCCGGAAGAGCGACTTAAGGCGTACTTTCGGCAGCGCCGGCGACCGCGCCGTAGAGGAAAGCCCCTTTAAATGTCTTGCATCACCGCGAGTTCAACGCTTCAGGATGTTGCTGCGATTGTTTCGGGTTCATTGGAGCACGCTGGAATCGCAGCAACATTATCAGGTGGTGCGGCAGTATCCATCTATTCGAATAATGAGTATCAATCAAAAGACCTGGACTTTGTTACTGCGGCACTAATCGCGGAATTAACTCCTGTTCTAACCGAGATTGGCTTCGTCCACACGGGCGTTCCCAGAATGTCGCAATTCTCCCATCCGCTCATCGAGTGGTTTGTGGAGTTTCCACCGACCCCCATTTCATTCGGCCACCTATACGTGACACACGAGCAATGTGCGATCCTGGAATTACCCGCAGGCACGCTAAGGATCGTCACTCCGACGCAGTCGGTCATGGATCGACTCGCCGCCGCGATCGCCTGGAACGATGCTCAGTCGAGAGAACAGGCAGTTCTGGTTGCGGCGCATAATAAAATTGATTGGGACGAACTGCAGGTGTGGTTCATGAACGAAGGCCAGTCCGACGCGGAGTTCGAACGATTTCGAGGTGCGGTAAGAATGGCTGCTTCAAAAATGTCGTCAGAGCCAACTCGGTGACGTCAGCCCAGAGACCTTTGAACAAGCCTCAAAATGCAGCGGAGTTGTGTCCGTCTAACCGGGGGAGCTCCAATTCAAAAGCGCTTCTTCGCGCCGAACGAAATGAACCTCGGCAATTGCTCGATGTACCGGCGCTCGGAGTAGTCTCGATTGTACTCGTACGCCATCACATTCTGATGATTCGTGGCGTTGATGATTTCGAAATACAGCAGCGTGTCTCGCCACCCTGTCTTCCAGTCGAGGCGGAGATCCATGCGCAAATAGTCTGGCAGCCGCTCGCTGTTCAGGCCGCCATACACGGGTAAGAAATCGCCGGGTCTGTCGGGATGTGGCTGCCCGCCGAAGATCGGTGTCACAGGCGCGCCGGAGTGAAAGCCGATCCGGCCGCTGAATGCCAATTTTTCAGAAAAGTCATACTTGGCGATAAGCGAAACACTCAGCGGCTGGTCGAACTGGAAACGCGAGACTTCGCCCGTGACCGTATTCTCCCTGAATGACCGGGACCAGGTCGCCGACGCCCAGCCAGTCAGTTTGCCGAGTCCCTTGCGCAGCAGGAATTCTCCACCCCATGCTCGTCCTTCGCCGCGATTGTCGTAGCGAATCACTGGGTCGCTGGTGACCAGGTTGTCCATCGACTTGTAAAAGGCGTTGATGCTGGCAAGGTAGCCGCGTCCGACAATCGCGTTGATGCCAACAACGTAATGGTCCGACTCAAGATTCGCGAGCGAAGGGTTGCCGAGGTTTTGTTCGGTGTAGTCGAACCTTGGCATTTGTGAGTAACGGCCGGTGCCCGCGGAAACGACGATGAAATCGTTGGCGGCCCAGTCGATGCGCACCCTGGGTTCGAGCGCCGAGTTGTTCAGGTAGTCGTCCTTTGTGTAGCCAAGGCCGACCGTCAGGTCGACGGAGTTAGACAGGGCGAACTGGTCTTCAATGAAGACGTTACCTTGAACAAAAGTTTCCGCTACGCGACTGGTTTCGAGGTCCTGGTCGCTGTACAGACAATCGACGTCGAACTCTGTGCAGCCGGTATCGCGAACGAGCAAATCTCTTTCCACGTCCATACCGGATACCGACAGGCCAAACGTCAGTTCGTGCGTTGCTATCCGCAACTCATTCTGCAACCTGAATACCGTTTCCTTGACCTCGCTTTCGATCGCACCGATATCGCCGGACTCTCCGGTGATGTCACTTTGTATCCGCCCAAGACCGAGCCTGAGCTTGCCCGAGCTGTGCGGCTGCGAATACACCACACCCTGGCGCGAATACGCGATGTCGTAGCGGTAACTGCCCGCCCTGGCCGGGTCCAGGATTGCGCTCGGTGCGTCGTCACCGAGGTTGAACTGCACGTCATCGGCGGCGCCGTCGACCAGGAAGTCGAGCTTGCCGCGCGAGCCGACGTCGATCTGGTAACGCAGGCGATAGTCTGTGTATCGCGGCAGCTGAACGATATCGAGCCCGGGTTCTTCTTCCTCCTGCCGCTCTTTCACGATGTCACCGACGACCAGATCGTAATAACTGATGCGAGCAGCGGCGGTGGCGCGTTGCCGGTCGGTCACCGGCCCTTCGACCATAAACCCGGCATCGATGATGCTGATGTCGGCGACGCCCCCAAATCGTTTGGCAGGGTCTTTGGTATTCGCGGAGATGATCCCGCCGATGACCCCCTGGTGAGTTACGCCGAAGCCGGCCGACATCAAATGCAGCTGGGCCATGAGGTCGCCGTCGACGACACTGATCCCCGTGAGGTGAAACAGGTAGCCGGTCGGAAGGAAGTCCAGGAAGTAGCGATTATCTTCAGGTCGGGTTCCCCTGAGTGCTACGCCGGTATCGAAGTCATTGTTGGTCAACACACCGGGCAATGTGATGATGGCTTTAATCGGGTCGTCCTGTGTACCCGGAATGCGCTCCAGCGTTTCGACGTCCATCGCATAACCAAAAGAGGGGTCTCCGGTAACGCGATCGCCGAATACCCTGATCTCGTCGATGACCTCGTTGTCAGGCGCACTGTCCGGTTCTTGGGCTGATGCTGCTTGCAGAGACAGCGCCAGCGTTTAACGGGGCGATTCAACTGATGTCTCCTGCGCCTGGTGATAGTCGCCCTTACGATGAGACTTCAGGTCCAGCTGTCTTTAGTTGGCAAGGCGGCGGAGGCACGATTGT
>JAUHYO010000263.1 GCA_030426325.1 Gammaproteobacteria bacterium
TGGTCTGGCCCACAGAAAACGAGATTCGAATACTGGCTGATCGCAAAGTCGGCGTCATACACAATCCCACGTCAAATATGAAAATCGCGTCCGGCGTCGCACCGATACCCGACATGCTGGCGGCCGGCGTACGTGTTGGCCTGGGCACGGATGGTGCTGCCAGCAACAATGATCTCGACATGTGGGAGGAAATGCGACTCGCCGCATTCCTGCAAAAGGTCGATCGCATGGACCCGGTTGTCATGTCGGCGCCCACCGTTCTGAAAATGGCGACCAGTGGCGGAGCGCTTGCCGTCGGAATGGACGACACCATCGGCTCAGTCGAAGTTGGAAAACGCGCCGACATCATCCAGGTTGCCTTCGATGACGTGCACCATGTACCAACTTATGACGTTATCTCGCACCTCGTCTACGTCACCGACGAACAGGATGTGGCCACGGTTATCGTCGATGGGAAGGTCCTGATGAGAGAACGCGAAATGCTCACTATCGATACAACGCGCGTGACAGCTGAGGCCAATGCGCTTGCAGCAAAAATGCAGTCTGCCCTGAACGAGCGTAATCGATAGGTATAGCGCCAACCGGAAGGAGAAGATCATGGGGAAAAACATTGCCGCAGGCATTGCCGGAGTTGTTGTTGCTGGTGTGCTGGTCATGCTGATCGAAAAGCTGGGTCACACCGTCTATCCCGTGCCACCTGAACTCGACCTCACAGACCTCAATGTCATGCGTTCGTATATCGCGGGCCTGCCGGCCGGCGCATTCCTCTTTGTTGCCTTAGGCTGGTTCGCCGGAACACTCGGCGGCGTCCTGACCGCTTGTCGAATTGGTTCGGCAAAGCCGATGATTTTCACAATGGTGATTTGCGGATTGATGTTGCTGGGCGCGGCCTACAACCTGACCGTGATTCCGCACCCACTGTGGTTTTCTATCACCGGTATTGCCGGAATTGTTGTCGCGGCATGGATTGGTCTGACTCTGGCCAGTAAAGATAAAACCACCGGCACATGAGCGCTATTCAGGACCTGATGCCCGGCAACAACTGCTACGGGTGTGGACCCAACAATCCGGCCGGCTTGCAAATAAAAAGTCACTGGGAAGGCGACGAAAGCGTATGCCGCTACATGCCGAAACCTGAACAATGTGCAGGCCCACCGCAATACGTCTATGGCGGCACCATCGCCAGCCTGATCGACTGTCACTGCGTCGGCACAGCAACCAGTTTTTTCTACCGCAGTGAAGGCCGAAAGACCGGCGAGCCACCGGAGATCTGGTGCGTAACGGGCCGACTGACCGTGAATTATCTCGCGCCAACGCCGATAGACCGGGAAATCGAATTACGAGCATCGGTTGGGGAACACGGCAAGAAGAAAGCGGTCGTTACCTGCCGTGTTTATTCGGGCGGCGTGCAGACGGCCGCAGGCGAAGTCATTGCCGTGCGCGTTCCGGAATCGTGGAAAAACAGCTAGATAAAGCTGGTGCCGTAATCCATCGGTGACAGACCGAAGTGCGCCGCCAGGCTCTGACCGATGTCGGCAAAGGATTCACGACGTCCCAGCGAACCCGGTTTTAGTCCAGCGCCGAGCGCCAGGACCGGTATGTGTTCGCGCGTATGATCGCTGCCCGGCCAGGTCGGGTCGCAGCCATGGTCGGCGCAAAGTACCAGCAGGTCGTCGTCGTTCAGTAAATCCAGGATTTCGGGCATGCGCCCGTCAAGGTACTCCAGGGCGTCAGCATAGCCCTGAACGTCCCGCCGGTGTCCGTAAAGCATGTCGAAATCGACGAAATTGGTGAAGATTATCGACTGGTCACCTGCCTCCTTGATCGCCTCGACAGTCGCGTCAAACAACGCGGCGTTGCCCGTTGCCTTGACCTTTTTCGTAATGCCCTTGTGTGCATAAATATCCGCGATTTTCCCGATACTGATTACCTCGCCACCGCGCTCGACGAGCTTGTCCAGAACAGTGGGCGCGTGCGGTGGCGTTGTCAGATCGCGCCGATTGCCTGTTCGAGTGTACGACTCGGGACCGTCGCCGATGAATGGTCGCGCGATGACGCGGCCGATGTTGTATTTATCAACCAGTTCTCTCGCAATTTCGCAAAGCGCGTACAGACGATCCAGACCGAAGGACTCCTCATGACAGGCAATCTGGAACACGCTGTCCGCCGACGTGTAGACGATGGGTTTGCCCGTCGCGACATGTTCATCACCGAGCTCGGCAATGATTGTCGTACCGGAGGCATGGCAATTGCCGATGACACCTGGCAAATCGGCACGCTCGATCAACTCATCCAGCAGTTCGCTGGGAAACGCATTTTCTTTGCCGGAAAAGTAGCCCCAGTCGAACAACACCGGAACACCGGCAATTTCCCAGTGGCCGCTCGGTGTGTCTTTGCCGCTGCTTAATTCTGCGGCATGCCCGTAGGCGCCGATCACTTCGATACCAGGGTCGTGACCGGGTGCGAAACGGCCAGTACTTTCCTTGCCCGCATGAAACAAGCCCAGACGCGCGAGGTTGGGCAGGACAAGCGGTCCTTTGCCTGATTCCGCTCTCTCTTTCGCGATGTGACCAAAGGTGTCGGCGCCGACGTCGCCGAATTTTTCAGCATCGGCTGTTGCACCGATACCGAATGAATCCAAAACCAGGACGATTGCTCTTGCCATACCAGAATCCGCTCTATTGCAGCGCGAAGAAAAATCCGGCGAGCGCTGCGTTCATCAGGTTGACCAGTGTACCGCCAATCACTGCTCGAAGACCAAATCGGGCGATGTCATGGCGTCGCGACGGCACGACGGCGCCGAGACCGCCGAGCAGGATAGCGATCGATGCGAGGTTCGAAAAGCCACAAAGTGCAAAAGTAACAACGAGTTGCGTATGTGCTGACAGCGTATCCCTGATCTCGATGAAGCTCACGTAGGCGTAGAACTCGTTGATGACCAGTTTCTGGCCAATCAGGCTCCCGGCCTGGATAGCCTCGTCCCACGGCACGCCCAGCAGGTAGGCAACCGGCGCGAATACCTGCCCCAGCAGCCACTGCAAGGTCAGACCTTCGATGCCAAACCAGCCGCCCACGCCGGTCAACACGCCGTTGACGAGGTAGATCAGCCCGACAAACGCTATCAGCATCGCACCGACGCTCAGGGCAACCTGCATACCGGTCATGGCGCCATTGCCAATCGCCTCGAAAATATTTACCGGCCCTTCTTCGGCCTCCTCCGCAACGGCCGGCCGATCATCCAGGTTTTCCGTCTCGGGCATCATGATTTTGGCAATCAAAAGGCCGCCCGGCGCGGCCATGAAGCTCGCCGTGATGAGGTACTTGAGTTCAACGCCCATCTGCGCGTAACCCATCATGACGGCACCCGCGATCGTCGCGCAGCCACCCGTCATGACGGCGAACAGCTCGGACTGGCTCATGCGGGCAAGATACGGGCGCACGACCAGCGGAGCGTCCGTATGGCCGACGAAAATATTCGAGACAGCACTGACGGATTCGGCGTGACTGGTCTTGAGAAGCTTGTGCAACCAGCCACCGAACACACCGACGACGAGTTGCATGAATCCAAGGTAGTACAGCACCGACATCAGTGCCGCGAAGAAAACGATGATCGGCAATACGTTGAACGCGATCGTAAAGCCGAGACTGTCATTGAGATTGGTACCGAACAGGAAAGCGATGCCGTCGTTGCCGAAGTTGATGACGTACTGGACGCCCTTGACCACCTTGTCGAGCGCCGCGCTGCCGAGCGGCACATACATTACAAGACCACCCACTGCAGCCTGAATAAGAAAGGCAATGGCTATGGTACGCCGGTTGATTGCACGTCGATTACTCGACAGCAGAAATGCCAGTGCGAGTATCGTCGCCACCCCGACCAGGCTCATTAGAACTTGCATCGGTCGGCGTCAGTCCAGTTTCTGGCTAAAATGAAAGCTCGCGATATCAAGCCCCTCTCGCAGGTAAAAACGATGAGCGCGATGTCGTTGCGTCCCTGAATCGAGGTGCAGAAATCTGCAGTTTTCCTGCCTTGCGAGATCGCGCAACCAGTCGACCATTGCCCTACCGTAGCCCTTCGATCGCGCACTTTCTGCGGTAACCAGGTCATCCACGTACAGGTTCTTGCCCATGAACAGCGTCGTATGAATTCGATAGCCAGCCACTGCAACGACGGCGCCGTCGTCTCTGATATAGGCAAGGCGATAACCCTCGCCCTCCATCATGCGGATCAGATCGACGAATGACTCTTTCGGAACGTGTGGCCTGAGTTCAGCCATGACCGCATGGCAGTCACCGATCTCCGCGTCGTTCTTGGCTTGTTTCGGGTTCAAGCGATTAACTAGTGGTGGCCAGGTGTCTGCGGCTCCATGGTGCTTTCGCCGTAATGCTCAAGTCGATTGTCTTCAACGTAGACGCCTTCCAGAGCCATCAGGCCAATCAGCACCAGGATCGCGACGGGCGGTCCGAGAATTGCGAGTTTCAGCGCAATGCGCTCCCAGCCCATGTGCATGAATATCCAGACGATGCCGCCCGCTTTGGCAAGCATGAAAAACAGGATCAATGATGTCCGCAAGGCGCCGTCGTCCATGAAGTCCGTTGCGTAGGAAAAGGTACTGAGTACGAAGAGCGCACCCCACATGATCCAGTAGATTTTTAGCGGATGTTGTGTGCCATCAGCAGCCATAGCGATTGGTCCTGTTTCTTACCAGAGGTAGAAGAATGCGAAAATGAATACCCAGACG
>JAUHYO010000264.1 GCA_030426325.1 Gammaproteobacteria bacterium
GATCCCGATTTGATCGATGCCTACGTCACCCTGGGCAGCCTGCGCAGCATGGTCGCGGGTCGGCTGGCCTACCTGCTGGGCGCGCACGGCCCCGCCATTCAGCTGGATACGGCCTGCTCATCGTCGCTGGTTGCGGTGCATTTGGCGTGCCAAAGTTTACGTTCTGGCGAAAGCAGGCTCGCATTGGCCGGCGGTGTCAACCTGATACTATTGCCGGAAATAACTGTATCCCTGAGTCAGGCGAACATGCTTTCGCCTGACGGGCGTTGCAAGGCTTTTGACCAGTCAGCCAATGGGTTTGTTAGAGCGGAAGGCTGCGGCATTGTGGTACTAAAGAGACTTGCCGACGCGCAGAAAGATGGAGACGATATTCTTGCGCTTATTAGTGGCAGCGCGACAAACCAGGATGGTCGCAGCCATGGACTAACCGCTCCCAATGGCCCTGCACAAGAAGACGTCATCAGACGAGCGTTGCGAATGGCGAACTTGCATCCGGACCAGATCGGACTAATTGAGGCGCACGGTACCGGAACATCGCTCGGCGACCCAATCGAGGCGCGAGCGTTGGACAAAGTATTTGGTGGACGACCAGCCGACAGCGCACCGCTGGCCGTAGGGTCGGTGAAAACCAATATCGGTCATGCAGAGAGCGCGGCGGGAATTGCCGGTTTGATCAAGCTGGTGCTGTCTGTCAATCGTTCCTTTATTCCGGCCAGCCTGCACTTTCAGAAGCTGAATTCTCATATCGAGTGGCAGGATCGACCACTGGCGGTCGTCGAAAATGGAACGGAGTGGCCCGTATCGTCAAATGGACGTCACGGTGGTGTAAGTTCTTTTGGCTTCAGTGGGTCAAATGCGCACGTAGTGGTTTCGTCCTACCAGGCGCCCGAGGTCTCCGGAAAAGGTCAGGTTAATTTTCCACAGCTGCTAACCGTATCTGCGGAAGATGATATCGCGCTTCAAGGGCTCTGTCGTTCCTACCTAGGTCACTTCGAATTCGCCGATGCTTCGCTTGCTGCGGACGCCTGCCGCCAATCATCGCTGCTCCGTGCGCATCACTCGAAGCGTGTCGCGATTCTCGCGACTTCGAAAGATCAACTGATCCAGACTCTGAAGGCGGCGGCACGCGGAGCGAATGTATCCGATTTGATGTCAGGCGACACGACCGGCAATCGAAATATTGGGATTGCCTTCATGTTTCCCGGCCAGGGCAGCCAGTACCCGGGAATGTGCAAATCGCTCTACGCAGATAATCTCGAGTTCAGGACGTCGCTGGATTTGTGCGGCGAGCTGGTTAAGCGTCACGCCGGTATCGATATCGTTCAGGCAATGTTCGAGGAAGACGCCGATAGTCTGAACCAAACGAAAACTACGCAATTGGCAATTTTCTCTGTTGAGTACGCACTAGCCCGGATGTGGGAGTCGTGGGGAGTTTCCCCGAGCATCGTAATTGGTCATAGCATCGGTGAGTACGTGGCGGCCTGTATCGCAAATGTATTTACGTTAGAAGATGCAATCATGCTGGTATCTGCCCGAGCCGAGCTGTCGTCCAGGCTAACGAGAAGTGGAGCCATGGCGGCCGTATTTTCGGATGCCGGTACCGTGAGAAAAGCAGTCGACAAATCGGGCACCGGGCTATCGGTCGCCGCCATCAACAGCCCTGGCAACGTAGTGGTCTCCGGCGAAAAAGCTGCGCTTGCAGAATTGCTGAAGCAGTTTTCGCAAAACGGCATAGCATCTCGTATGCTGAACATTGCCAATGCGTTTCATTCAAGTTTTGTCGACCCAATGCTCGACGAATTCGAAAAAGTAGTGGCCGGCACGAAACGCTCTCGACCAGCATTGACCGTAATTTCCAATGTCACAGGCGAAGTGGCGGCGGCGGAGCAAATAACAAGTGCGGCCTACTGGAGGGACCACTTGCGTGAACCAGTGCAGTTTGCGCGTGGCGTTCAGAGTCTCATTGCGCTCCATCCGGATATTTGTATCGAAGTCGGCAGTCATTCGGTATTGCTTCCGATGGCACTTGAGGCGAATCATTCGGACCAATGCCATTGGATCCCGACGCTTCGCAAGGATGCCGACGATGCCTTATCCGTACTTAGGGCATTGCAGGCGGTTTATTGTGCCGGTGGTCGGATCAAATGGAGCGCAGTGCATGGCGCGGTACGGAACAGTGCCGTCAAGCTACCACTCTACCCATTCAATGGTGAGCATTGCTGGCCCGATGAGCGCAAGACAGGTGATCGCCTGATTGCGAGCCGCAACGCGTCGTCGACGGGCTTTTATGGCGAAAAATTTGTTGCGCCTGAGAGCGATCGGGTTATGTGCCGTTACAGGATCGGACCGAACAGTCCCTCATACCTGACTGATCACGTTGTATTTGGGCAGCAGATACTGCCGTCGCCGGCTTATATAGAAATGATTGTCGATTCTTCTCGGCAATTGACGGGAAGTGCCGAGAACTGCGGAATTGAGATTAGCGATTTCGCCATACACGATGCACTGTGTTTCGAATCAACGGAACTTGCCGAGCTGGTCGTTTCACTCAAGGAAACTAAGGAAAAATCGACCAGGCACTTTAGTGTGCTACGAAGTCAATCTGACACAATGTCATGGTCGTGTCTTGCGTCCGGCAAAGTTCGCAATGCGAATGATCTTTCTTTTGGAGCCGATTTGGCAATTGCCGAGAGCAAGCAACGGCTGGGCAACGCGTCATCCGGTTCCGATCTCTATCAGAAACTGGCTTCGCTCGGGCTTGAATTTGGCGATCAGTTTCAGGGTGTGCGAAGAAGCTGGTGCAATGGCGACGAGGCCCTTGGCGAAATTGCGCTGCCAATGTCGGTCGGAAACGCGAACGAGAAACATCTGGTTCATCCGGCGTTGCTCGATTCGTGCTTCCACCTAATGGGCGTTCTTTCTGCTGCGACTGAAAACTCGCAGCCATACCTGCTCATCGCGATCGATCGCCTGCAAGCGGCAGCGGAGTTGCCCGACCGGCTTTGGGCTCACGCAAGAATCGAATCCAATGCGATGGATGGGGCATCGGTGACCGCGAGAATGAGCCTGTACGACGACGATGGTCGCCAATGTGCTGCCATCGATGGCATACAGCTCCGGAAAGCCAGCGCCGGACAGCTGGGGAAAATGGGAATTCGTTCGGACTCGAGTATCTGGTATGGAGTGAGTTGGCGGAGATTCGCGGCGCCAAGCGGTAGCGTGCTGCGCAGCGACCTTGATGTTAGGGCTATTCCGCAGAGTGTTTCTGAAAAAACAGCCGAATTGTTGGGTGAGTATCAAGTTCCAGAGTACGAGAGACAAACTGCGTTGCTAGATGACGTTGCGCTGTCATTTGCATGTCGAGCCCTTGTCGAACTCGGCGTCAATTTTGACGAATTCTCCGCCACTGTTGACGATGTAATTGACGAGTACAAGATTGAGGTGAGGCACAGACGATTAGTAGAAAGAATTTTTTCCGTACTTTGCGGCGTCGATGCCTTGCGACAAGAAGATGGTGTTTACGTATCGGCGTGGTCCCAACAGGCACTGACCGCATGTGCTGAAAAACTCCATGAAGACCGCGACCTTCCGTTATGCGCACCCGAATTGGCGCTGCTGAGGTCCTGCGGAGACGTGCTTCCACAGATTTTGACGGGCGAGATTGACGTGGTCAACGTGTTGTTTCCAGGAGGAAGCTTCGACAGGGTTGAGAAATTGTACAAGGATGCGCCTTATGCTCGGGTATGTAATCGAGTAGTTCAGCAATGCATCGCCCATTGTCTCGAAGGGCGTAGTGACGGGCGTCCGGTGAGGATACTTGAAGTAGGAGCGGGGACCGGTGGTACAACTGATGGTGTACTTTCGATCGTTGATCCGGAATCGACTGAGTACCTGTTCACCGATGTATCACCATTATTTCTTGATCGGGCTCGTGGGCGTTATCAAAAGCTGCCTTTTGTAGACTATGCAATTTTCGATGTGGAACAAAGCGCTGGCGAGCAGGGCCTGGATTCTGGCTTTGATATCATCGTGGCAGCCAATGTCTTGCATGCTACGAAAGATCTTGGCGCTGTGATGGCTGGGTTAGGCGACCTGCTCGCACCGGGCGGGGCGCTGGTGAGTATCGAGGGTACACGGCCAACGCTTTGGGTGGATCTGACATTCGGATTGACTGATGGTTGGTGGCGATTCAGTGATACGGAGAGACGCGCCGGGCATCCGCTGATGTCGCATGAAGCGTGGGCCGGGCTTTACGCCGAATGCCAGCTCGAATCGACCGCTATTCTTCAGGCTTGCATGCAAGGGCCTTCACAGGAAGTATTCGTCGCTGCCAAGTCCGCTGAAAACCACCGCGCCACGATTAAAGGCGAGCGTTGGGGCATCGGCGGGATCGACAACGAGTTCGCAAGGACACTGGTCGCCGAACTAGAAGCCAGGGGTGCGTTGCCAATTTCGATTGATTCGGCAGAAGAGCGTCTGGCGGTGGAGGTTGACAGGGTCGTGCACATAGTTGCTCCGGATGATTGGCCGCAAAGTGCCGACGCCAGTGCGACGGCGGACTGTTTGCTGGGCATCGCACGTTCGTTACGCCAAAAGCAAAAGACCAGTCCAGGGTCCCCTTTCTGGATCGTGACACGGGGTGCACTTGCCCTTGTTGACTCGGAGCAGGGCGGCCCGTCCAAGGCAGCCGTTTG
>JAUHYO010000265.1 GCA_030426325.1 Gammaproteobacteria bacterium
GCTGGTGTTGGCCTTTTTGTTCCTCTACAAGCTCGGTGACAATATGGCGACCGCACTTCAGTCGCCATTTTTTATCGATGTCGGTTTTACGCTGACCCAGATAGGTGCGATCGCCAAAACGGCAGGGTTGGTCGCGGCAATTGCCGGCGGGCTGATCGGCGGTCTGATCATGGTGAAGGTGTCGATCAATCGGGCCCTATGGTTATTCGGCGTTGTGCAGATTATCAGTATTCTCGGGTTCGCGATGCTTTCGGAAATTGGCGCAAATCCCTGGATGCTTGGGTTCGCGGTTGCTTTCGAATACCTTGGTGTTGGGCTGGGGTCGGCAGCGTTGATCGCATTCATGGCGCGCACGACAAATCCGGCGTTCGCAGCAACACAACTTGCCTTGTTTACGGCACTGGCTTCGGTACCGCGAGTGTTTGCCAACTCAGTGACGGGAGTGATTGTCGAGCAGGTCGGATGGACCAACTTTTTTCTGCTTTGTACAGTCCTCGCCATACCGGGCATGTTGCTGCTGTTGAAGGTCGCCCCTTGGAACGAAAAGACAGCCGCATGAGACTTGTTGAAGTTCTGGTCGGTCGCATTGATGAACTTGACGACCCGGGTTGCCGAGAATTTCAGATCGGTGAGGGGGACTGGCCGTTTCGAGGCTTCGTCGTGCGGCAAGGCGATGAAGTTTTCGCTTATCAGAATGTTTGCGTCCATGTGGGGCACCCGCTGAACTGGTCACCGGATCGATTCCTGACCAAGGACAAGAGCGCAATAATTTGTGCATCACACGGTGCGATGTATTCGATTGATCAAGGTGATTGCTTCGCGGGCCCCGGAGCCGGTCGCAGCCTGCAAAAGGTGGACGTTGCGGTGCGCGACGGCGTGATTTACGTAACCGGGCCGGACGGCGTTCGCTGATCGCGCCGGACTAGAGTTTGTCCAGGTATTCGAGCGGGTCGTGAAAGCCATTCGGCATATCGTTGGCCCCACTGCCGATATAGTCCTCGGGATCCATGTCCACTGACCCGGACCAGTCTTCGGGCGCGCTCACTTCGACCAGCAGCATGTTCGACCAGTTTTCGACCTCAATCTCGCCGATTGTGCCGTCGTAAAGCTGGATTTCGATCGTGCCGTCATCCTCGTCGACCGCAACGACCTCGAACAACGTCCCGTTCGGCCGACGATACCAGTTGCCGATTTTTGGAAATTGCATTGCCGTTGCCATACGGTTCACCCAAAAGCGTGCCTTACTATTATTTATAGTGTACGCAGGCGGAAGCGCAAGCCGATTCAGCTTTTAGTGATCGTTTCGAAGCACCAGTCCCAGATGCGGTGTCCTTTTTTCAGTCCGCGCCGTTCAAACTTGGTCCCGGGCCTGTTCAGCGGGCGGCTACCGTCATGTTCGCGCCGTTCGCGGCACTCAAACCGATCGGATGCGCCGAGAACCTGATCGATGTGCTCGGCATACTGAGCCCAATCCGTCGCGATGTTCAGAGTACCGTCGTGATTCAGCCGGTCGGCGACGAGCCTTAGGAAATCCGGCTGGACGATGCGGCGTTTATGGTGGCGTTTCTTGGGCCAGGGATCGGGAAAGTAGAGATTGACGCGCGCCAACGAGTTGAGCGGCACCATGTTTGCGAGGACCTCGATCGCATCGTGTGAAACCAGTCGCAGATTGCCAAGACCCGCATCCCGGGCTTTCAGCAGGCAGTGACCGATGCCCGGATCGTGCACCTCAATGCCGAGGAAGTTGTCTTGTGGATTGTCGGCCGCCTGTTCAACCAGCGATTCCCCGTTTCCGAAGCCAATTTCGAGAACAACGGGCGCGTCACGGCCGAACAGGTCGGCAAAATCCATGGCCTGACCGGTGTACTCGATGCCAACGCCGGGCCACAGTTCGGCCAGCGCCTTGTCCTGGGACGGCGTCAGTCGTCCAGTGCGACGAACAAAGCTTCGGATGCTGCGTTTGGGGGAGTCGTTGGCTTCCATGAGGGGGCGAATACTAAAGAAGATTCGGGGCTCATGCTCAGGGTTTCGGCCAAAATCCGAGTTTTTGCCGGCGATCGATTCCCGCCAGTAGCCTTGGTACGCATACAACAGTATGCTTAAGGTTACCGCAAAACGATCCGGGGGGATTATCGTGGTTAATTTCAATGGTATTAACGGTTTAAGCAATTTTTTCAGGGTTCGCGCGACGGCGGCGATGCTGCTGACCGGAGTGTTTGTTGTTTTTTCACTACCGAATGTCGCGTTTGCTCAAAAGAGCGGTGCGGCCGGGGCGTTGCTGGAAGAGATCGTCACGACGGCGCGCAAGCGCAGCAAGGCAGAAGCCGTGCAGGAGGTACCGGTCGCGGTCACCGCATACGGTTCCGTGCAGATCGAGGCGCTATTCGTCAAGAAACTTGACGACCTGAGTTACCTCATGCCTAACGTGCAACTCGAGGCGGTCGGCACTTTCCCCGGCGTCCAGAATTTCTCGATCCGCGGACAGGGCATTAACAGCTCAATTCCGTCGGTCGACCCGACGGTCGGTGTTTTCGTCGATGGCATTTACATGGGCACGACCTATGGTGTCGTCATCGATACATTTGATCTCGAGTCTGTCGAAGTTTTGCGTGGTCCGCAGGGACTGTTATTCGGCCGAAACGTAACCGGTGGCGCCGTTGTGCTTCGAAATGCACGTCCCGACGGTGAATTCGGTACGCGCTTTCGCGTCGGCGCGACTGACGATGACCACTACAATATTGCGGCTGCCATCGAAGGCTCCCTGATCGAAGACAGGCTCGCGGCCAAAGTTGTCGTTTACTACGATGACGACGACGGTTACTTCAAGAACGTCAATCAGACGTACACCGGACCGCAGGTCGGACCGTTTCCAATAGCGCCGGCGCCCTATCCGACCCAGGCGTTTTACATCAATGCGGCATCGTCGCGCACGAATGTCGGCCAGTTTACGACCAAACTGATTCGCCCGACGCTCGTCTGGACGCCAAGCGATACGCTCGATATCACGTGGAATGCCGAACACGGTGAATCAACCGGTGACGGGGCCATCTGGTCCAACGTCACCTTGCAAAGAGCCGGTTCATTGCCGAACTTCACAACCTCGGCGGATGAACTCGGATTTACCGACATGCGCTGGACGCAGTCGATGATCGAGCTGAATCTTGCCGAAGTGGGCAATGGAACGCTGACCAATATTGCCGGCGTACGCCGGGTGGTTGCGGAGTCTGCGACCGACGTTGACGGAACCTATTTCCCATTGTTCTCAGTTCCGGGGTCGAATGATTCGACGCAGTGGAGCAACGAGCTGCGCTGGTCCGGCCCGGTGAACGAAAGGTGGGACACGACCTTCGGCTTCTATTATTTCACCCAGAATATTGGTTATCGCGAAGGCCGCTATATCCAGGCAGCACTAACACGTGCCCTGGGTGGCGACATGGATGCCCGGAATTTCGGCGTCTTCTGGAACAACGACTTTTACCTCACCGATGCCTTGGCCATGCAGGTCGGCGTTCGCTACACCGACGAGTCGAAAGACGCACAGATCATCAGCGGCGTGGGGGGCGGCTGCCCGGACGTCGTCACGTTCAACTGTAATTTCGACAGCCTGACCGGAAAATGGGACAACATTACCCCGAAGGTCGGTTTTCAGTGGTCATTCAACGAAAACTCACAGCTCTACGGATTCTTCTCGAAAGGCTATCGTTCCGGCGGCTTCAATTTCCGCAACGCCAAGCCGAACGTTATCCCACCGGGACCGACGAGAGAGGAAGAAAACCGCACGTTTGAGATCGGTCTCAAGACCGAGTTCAACGACGGCAAAATGCGACTTAACCTGGCGGCGTTCCACAATGAGATCGACGATATTCAGCGCGAACTGAATCTCGGCGACCCGGATGTTGTGGTTCTGCAGGGAACAATCAATGCGGGCGACGTCACAATCAAGGGCGTGGAGGTCGATTTCGTTGGCTTGATTACCGACAACTTCTCTGTAAACGCATCCTACGGCTGGCAGGACGGTGAATACGACCGGGTGGATCCAATGTGGGTCTCGTTTCTCGGACCGGAACTGCCGCGTCTTGCGCCAAGCAACTACAGCGTTGGACTGTCACTGGATGTGCCGATGGGTAGTGCCGGCCTGCTCAACTTTGCGACCAACTTCAGTTATCGCGAAGGGCATCCGTACAACGACTCGAACACTGAAGTCTACGAAGACCAGGAGCGTCTGAATGCCAATATCAACTGGTTCCTGCCGAATGACGAATGGCAGATCTCGCTTTACGGCAAGAACCTGACAGACGAAGCAAACTGGGGCAACCTGACTTCGATTTCCGGCATTTACACAGCTGGCCCGATGCAGCCAGGGCGTGTAATTGGACTGGAAGTTAATTTCCGCCGTTAAGCACAAAGGCGAAGTTGACAAGAGGCCGCCTGCGGGCGGCCTTTTTTATGGTTCGAATCGTACCGGGGTTGTGTTCTCGGGATGACGGCCGATGATGTCTTTGTAAAACTCGGCGCACTTTCGAAGATCGGCCTCCACGTCATCGCTTAAGTCCAGTCGTTCGGCGATACCGACGCGTTTTCGTGAATAGTCGATAACACCGAGATAGACCGGAACCTTCGCGGCTTTCGCAATGCGGTAGAAACCAGTCTTCCAGTACTCG
>JAUHYO010000266.1 GCA_030426325.1 Gammaproteobacteria bacterium
TGAAGCGGCCGTGAATGCGGCGAAAGAGCTCGGCGGCAAACTCTGGGTCGTCAAGGCGCAGGCACACACCGGCGGCCGCGGCAAAGCCGGCGGCGTCAAGCTCGCTAAAACCCTGGACGAAGTGCGTCAGTTTGCCGATGAAATGCTGGGTATGACGCTGGTGACCTACCAAACCGGCCCAACGGGACTTCCTGTCAACGTTGTCTACGTTGAGGAGGGTTCCGAGATCGACCGTGAGCTGTATCTCAGCATGCTGGTCGATCGCGAGGTCAGCCGTATATCGTTCATCGCCTCGGCTGCCGGTGGCATGGATATCGAAAAAGTCGCGGCAGAGACGCCGGAGAAGATTTTCTCGGTAGCCGTAGCGCCCGATGCGGGCCTTCAGGACTACCAGGCGCGTCAGCTCGCTTTTGGATTGGGGCTCGACAAGAAGCAAATGCGCCAGTTTGGTGACCTGGTCAAGAAGCTCTATAAGCTCTATGTCGATACCGACGCGAGCCTGATTGAAGTGAACCCTCTGATTACGAACAAAGCGGGTGACATCATTGCGCTGGACGGCAAAATCAATATCGACGGCAGCGCACTATTTCGCCAGACCAAGATCGCCGAATTGCGCGACCCGTCCCAGGAAGACGAGGCTGAACGCAAAGCCGCCGAACACGATCTCAATTACGTTTCGCTCGATGGCAACATCGCCTGCATGGTGAACGGTGCCGGTCTCGCGATGGCGACGATGGACCTGATCAAGCTGCACGGCGGCGAACCGGCCAACTTTCTTGACGTTGGCGGCGGCGCAACGGCGGAACGCGTTGCAGCCGCTTTCAAATTGATTCTTTCCAACGAAAACGTGTCCGCGATTCTCGTCAATATTTTCGGCGGTATCGTGCGTTGCGACCTGATTGCCGAGGGAATCATCAGTGCGGTGAAGGAGGTCGGCGTCGAAGTGCCGGTCGTCGTTCGCCTTGAAGGCACCAACGTAAACAAGGGACGCGAGCTTCTGGCAGCCAGCGGTCTCGACATCATCGCCGCTGAGGATCTTACCGACGCAGCCCGCAAAGCCGTTGCTTCGGCAGCCTGACGAGTAGTTTTTAATGAGTGTATTGGTAAACAAAGACAGCAAGATCCTGTGCCAGGGCATCACCGGCAACCAGGGGTCATTTCACACCGAGCAGTGCCTGGAGTACGGCACGAAAGTGGTTGCCGGCGTCACGCCGGGTCGCGGCGGTCAGGATCACCTGGGCGTTCCGGTATTCAACACCGTTCGCGAGGCCATCAAGGAAACCGGCGCGGATGTCAGCATGATTTACGTGCCACCACCGTTTGCAGCCGATGCGATCCTCGAAGCGGCTGACGGCGGCGTCAAGCTGATTGTCTGCATTACCGAAGGCATTCCGGTGAATGACATGGTTAAAGTGAAGTCTGCGCTGCGCGACCACGATTGCCGCCTGATCGGACCGAATTGCCCGGGCATCATTACGCCGGACGAGTGCAAGATCGGCATCATGCCCGGCTTTATTCATAAGAAAGGCCGTATCGGTGTGGTTTCGCGGTCCGGCACCCTGACCTACGAAGCGGTCTACCAGACGACGACCAACGGTCTCGGTCAAAGCACCTGCATCGGCATCGGTGGCGATCCGGTGCGCGGCATGAACTTCATCGATTGCCTTGAGCTGTTCCAGGCCGACCCGGATACCGACGGCATTATCATGGTCGGCGAGATCGGCGGCACGGATGAAGAGGCGGCGGCCGAGTTTATCCAGAGCAATGTGACCAAGCCTGTTGTTGCCTATATCGCCGGTGTCACCGCGCCGCCGGGCAAGCGTATGGGCCATGCCGGCGCCATTATCGCTGGCGGCAAAGGCACGGCCGACGACAAGTTTGCGGCATTGGAGAAAGCCGGGGTTGCCACGGTGCGATCACCGGCTGAGCTCGGGTCGAAAATGCAGGAAATCATCGGCTGAGCATGGGCCAATCGGTCAAAGTCGCACTCGCGCAACTGGATCTTGCAGTTGGCGATGTGGCCGGGAATACCGCGAAGATCATCGACTACGCCGGTCGTGCGCGCGATCAGTTGCGCGCAGACATTGTGGTGTTTCCCGAATTAAGCATTTGCGGCTATCCGCCTGAAGACCTGTTGCTGCACACGGGTCTGCGACACAAGGTTGAGAATGCGCTGGCCGAAATCCGTGCGGCCGTCAACGGCATTGCCCTGGTGGTCGGTTTCCCGGAGTACGTCGACGACAAAATTTTCAATGCCTGTGTGGTGTTGCGAGACGGCGCCGTGCTGGCGCATTACAAGAAACTGCTGCTACCGAACTACGCGGTGTTCGATGAAAAGCGCTACTTCACGCCGGGCAAGCAGGCTGCGGTCTTCAAAATCAATGGCATCCGGATTGGTCTCAACATTTGTGAAGATGTCTGGGGTGCGGGTCCTATGCAGGCGAGCCGCTCCGCTGGTGCCGAATGCGTGATCGTAATCAACGGCTCGCCCTTCGAATTGCACAGCCAGTCCAAACGCGAGACGGAAATGCGGCGAAGGGTCGCCGACAACCAGATACCGGTTGTCTACGTCAATATGGTGGGTGGTCAGGATGAGCTGGTGTTCGACGGCGGCTCTTTTGTCATGGACTCCCAGGGCGAAGTGGGTTTCCGTGCGCCGTCATTTGCTGAAGGACTGCATGCGATTACGCTGCATGCAACCTCGCGCGGTGTTGAACCCGAACGGGGTGAGTGCGCCGACGAGCCGGAAACCGAAGCGAAAGTCTACAAGGGACTGGTAACCGGAACGCGGGACTATATCCAAAAGAACGGATTCCCCGGCGTGATACTCGGCCTGTCAGGCGGAATTGACTCGGCGCTGGTTGCAACAATCGCTTGCGATGCGATCGGAGCCGACAAAGTGCGCGCCGTCATGATGCCGTGTCGCTACACGTCGACGATGAGCCAGGAAGATGCCGCAAAGCAGGCAGCATTGCTTGGTATTCGCTACGACGTAATTCCGATCGAGCCGATTTACGCCGCAACGATTCGGCAGCTGGATGCCGTACTCGGTGAGCGCGAACCCGATTCGACGGAAGAAAATATTCAGGCTCGGTGTCGCGGAATGCTGCTGATGGCAATTTCGAACAAGACCGGACGCATGTTGCTGACAACCGGCAACAAAAGTGAAATGGCGGTTGGCTATGCGACGCTGTACGGCGATATGGCCGGCGGTTTCGCGCCCATCAAGGATTGCACCAAGACGATGGTGTATCGCCTGGCCCGCTATCGCAATGAGCTCGGTGCGGTTATTCCCGAGCGCGTCATTACGCGAGAACCGTCGGCGGAGCTTCGGCCCGATCAGAAGGACAGCGATTCGCTGCCGGACTACGACGTGCTCGATCCAATTCTCGAGGCTTTCGTCGTCGACGATCTGTCAGTGGCTGAAATTATGGAGCGTGGCTTTGACCGGGACACGGTCACCCGCATTCTCGAAATGGTGAAGCGCAACGAGTACAAACGCCGCCAGGCACCGCCGGGGATTCGAATCAGCGGTCGCGCTTTCGGGCGAGATTGGCGTTATCCCATTACGTCGGGCTACAAGTTCCCGCTCAAGGACTAACTTTCGTCGGGGAAGTTCGCTTCGAGAACCCGTCTTGCGTCCGCCGCCAGGTCATCCATGCCCATCCGCTCATAGGCTTCAGCCATGATGCGCAGAGAGGTCGCATTGCCACTGGAACCGTTGTAGGACTCCAGCGCACTTTTCGCCCGATTGACTGCAGCGACGTAAGCGCCACGCCTCAGGTAGTAATCGGCGACATGATTCTCGTAGGCGGACATGCGGTCCTTGATCGCAATCATGCGCTGTTCGGCATCGGCTGCGTATTCGCTGGTCGGGTATCGCTCAACCAGTCGCCGCAATGCACTGTAGGCCAGATCGACTTCGATCGGCGGCCGAGTCGTAATGTCGCGCTTGAACCATCGCTCGAGGAAACCGGCATCGGGTTCGTAGTAGGACAAGCCTTTTATATAGAGTGCGTAGTCAACGCGCGGGTGCGTCGGATTTTCGCGCATAAACGTGTCGGCCGTTTCGATGGCCTGTTCGCGTTGGCCGCTCTGATAATAAGCGTGCAACAATTCAAGCTGAATCTGCCGGGACAGGTCACTGAAAGGATAACGTGCCTGGATAGCCTCGAAAATCTGGATACCCTTTCTGTAGTTCTTGCGCGCGATCGACAGCTGCGCCAGTTCGTAGGCGTCGGTGATGTTCTGAACTTCGGTCTGAACTTCGTCCTGGCCGGCGCAGGCGAGCAGGCTGCCGCACAGGATGGCGATCAGCGCCCAGCGGGCTTTCGACACAAAGTCAGGATTAAGCATTTGATTACGTTGCATACTGTCGTCTTTCAAGGCGTGCCACGGCGACCATCAGGGCGCTTCAAGGTCGGCGAGTATACCGTAAACTAGGGTCCAGTCATGAGCGCCGAAAAACAAATTGTCACGATCCCGGAAGAGTTTGCCGGCCTGAGGTTGGACCAGGCGCTGGCGAAGATGTTTCCGGAATATTCGCGGAGTCGGCTGAAGGACTGGCTGCTGGCCGGCGCGATCGCAGTAGACGGCGGGCCGAAGCGACCCAAGGATGCGGTTTCCGGTGGTGAAACGGTGAGCTTCGAGCCCCAG
>JAUHYO010000267.1 GCA_030426325.1 Gammaproteobacteria bacterium
GGTTGCAGAATGCGTCGCCAGACGTGTTCGACAAATCATTGTCTCAACGCCCTCGTGGTAGTACGACGCGGGTAATGGCATTGACTCGAATGCGCCGTACAACACTGTGGGCGTCGTGCTGGCCGAACGGCCGTAGCCCCTTTCACCCGACCCTGCGGTAACAATCACTTTGACAAGACAATGTTCCTTCGGCACAGCGCTGGCGGCGATCGCGTGCTCGATACTGCCGGACAACTCGTCCTCGCCTGGCAAGCTGATTGCCAGCGCTGCGCAACCTCGTGCGAGGCGAGCGTAATGCAAGGGCCATAGTCGCGGAGTACCTTCGCGAATTGCGATTGTTTCAAACAGGCCGTCACCGTACTGCAGACCGCGGTCTGTGACAGGAACATGTTCGATTGGCCTCTTGTCTGAAAACCATCTAGCCATATTGCAAGGCTCGCAGCATGCCCTCGGCTTTCGCTCTTGCTTCGTGCAGTTCGGCTTCGGGTTCTGAGTCAGCGACGATGCCGGCGCCGGCACGAAACGTCAGCTTATTTCCATACTTGACGATCGTGCGAATAAGAATATTGAGATCCATGCTGCCATCTCGATTGAGGTAACCGAAGGATCCTGTATACGCGCCGCGTGGTGCAAGCTCCAATTCGCTAATGATTTGCATGCATCGAACTTTCGGGCAGCCTGTAATTGTGCCGCCAGGAAAAACCGCGGCTATCGCTTCGCCGGGTGTCACATCGGTGCGCAATCGCCCACGCACATTTGAAACGATGTGATGTACGTGCGCGTAGCTCTCGAGCACCATCATTTCGTCAACCTCGACACTTCCGGCTTCCGAGATTCGACCCAGGTCGTTGCGTTCGAGGTCGATCAACATGACATGTTCGGCACGTTCTTTGGGGTGTGCAAACAACTCGTTTCGGAGCGCATCGTCAGCCTCGCTGTTGGCGCCACGAGGCCGGGTTCCGGCGATCGGCCGTGTCGAGACCACGCCGTCGTCAATCTTCAGCAGTCGCTCAGGGGATGATGAGATAATTGAAGCCCCTTGCCAACGCGCAATTCCGGCGAAAGGCCCGGGATTCGACGCGCAAAGGGACGCGTAAATTTGCTCGGCTTTGACATCGTCCGCTACAGCTACCGACCATTGTCGCGACAGGTTGGCCTGATAGATATCTCCTGCCTCGATGTATTGTTTCGCCCGTGACACGGCGGCAAGAAATTGTTCCGGCGCATCTTCGGTCACTTCGAAAGGCGGTATCGGATCTGGAGACTGTGCCTGATCGAGGTTTGAAAGGTCGTTGCGTACCTGTTCGTCAAAATCTTGTTTGCTGGACTCACAAACAGCATGCATCGTGCCTGTCAAATGATCGAAAATAATTGCAGCCCGGCAGCGAACGGCAAAGGCAGTTGGCAACAGCGGATCTTCATAACGGTGCAGTCCTTTTTCGATTTCGGCTGCAAGTTCATAACCGAGGTAAAGGAACCACCCGCCGTGAAACGGTAGCTCGCTTTGTTGCGGCACGGTTCGTTCCCGCCGCCACAAGACGTCCAATGCCTTAAGGAAACGCGACTCTGACGGTATTGCCGCTCCGCTAAGGCAACCATCAGCAGCCAGGCTAAGCGACTCTCCGGGCCGGGCGAACAGAATATCGAATCGCCCAAGCGCACCATTCTGGGCCGTGCTCTGGAGTAAAAACGGGTATCGATCGGGATACGACTGATTGAGCAGGCGAAGCTCATCAGGATGTGAAACGCCACGAGGACGCCTAGTCAAATGCTCGCAGTACCAGGCTTCCGTTAGTGCCGCCAAACCCGAACGAATTCGAAATCACCGTACGAACTTTCGTTTGGCGTGCGACGTTGGGGGTGTAATCCAGGTCGCATTCGGGATCCTGGTTCTGCAGGTTGATTGTCGGGGGGACGACCTGATCGCGTATCGCGAGCGCGCAAAAAATCGTCTCAACGACACCTGCAGCACCCAAAAGGTGTCCGGTTGTGGACTTGGTCGAGCTCACCATCAGTTTGCTGGCATGGTCGCCGAAGGCCCGTTTGATCCCATTGGTCTCGCCGATATCGCCGGCCTTTGTGGATGTACCGTGTGCATTCAGGTAGTCGATGTCGGATGGGTCGATACCGGCATCGCGAATTGCGGCCGTCATGCACTTTCGTGCGCCCTCTCCGTCGGCGGGCGGCAAGGTGATGTGATAAGCATCGCCGCTCATTCCGAATCCGATCACCTCGGCATATATACGTGCACCCCGGGCTTTCGCGTGTTCCAGTTCCTCAAGGACAACTGTTCCCGCGCCGTTGCTTAAGACAAAGCCGTCGCGGTCAATGTCATAAGGACGACTTGCACCGGTCGGGTCGTCATTGCGAGTCGACATCGCGCGCGCCGAGCAAAAACCGCCCATTGCCAGCGGAGTCGTCGCGTGTTCTGCACCACCCGCCAGCATGACATCGGCATCGCCGTGCTCAATACTTCTGGCGGCCAGCCCAATACAGTGAGTGGACGTAGCACAGGCGGTGACAATCGAGATGTTCGGCCCGGTAATATGTCGCATGATGCTCGTCTGGCCCGAGATCATGTTGATGATGCTACCGGGAATAAAGAACGGCGACACTTTTCGGGGGCCACCTTCGAGCATCTTGTTGTGATTGTCTTCAATGGTCTTGATGCCGCCGATTCCGGCTCCCATGGCAACGCCGATGGTATGCCCGTTCTCTTCGGTAATTTCGAGTCCGGAGTCTGCGATGGCATCCATCGTTGCGCCGATCCCGTAGTAGATAAACGGGTCATTCTTGCGCTGTTCTTTCGGTGACAGATAGTCGTCGGCGTTGAATCCTTTGACCAGCCCCGCAATTTGGGTTGGATACTTGCTGGTATCGAATTCGTCGATCAGCACGGTTCCGGAGACGCCTTCGCATACATTGGACCACGCGTCATCAAGTCGACTACCAACGGGAGATACGATCCCCATGCCGGTAATTACAACGCGTCGTTTGCTCAAGATGATGTCGTCAGAAAGCGGCAGAAATGCCGATTGAACGGGGAAGGAACTGGCGCGGCGGCTGGCACCGCGCCCATGTTACTAGTCAGCGCTCTGGCGAGCGGTGACAAAATCAATTGCTTGTTGCACGGTCGTGATTTTCTCGGCGTCTTCATCAGGAATCTCGGTTTCGAATTCCTCTTCGAGTGCCATAACCAGCTCAACGGTGTCGAGTGAATCAGCGCCCAGGTCGTCGACAAATGAGGCATCGTTTGTTACCTCGTCTTCTTTAACTCCGAGTTGCTCGGCAACGATGCCTTTTACTTGTTCTTCGATACTGCTCATAGTCTTTATTACTCCCAATAAGACTCAAATTGTCTTTCTGACGAGCCCTGACGGGCGCTCAAAACGTTTGATATTCGTGCCCAATTTTTTCTTAAGTCCTTGATATTCCAAGGCTGAACCCGGGCGTGGGTGGCTATTGTATGTGAATCATCCCACGCAATCTATACCCGATCAGTCCATCACCATGCCGCCATTGACGTGCAGGGTCTCGCCAGTGACATAGGCGCCGGCTGCCGAGGCCAGAAACAGGACCGCATTGGCAATATCACTGCCGCCGCCGAGGCGTCCCAGGGGCACCTGAGCCAGCATCGACGCACGCTGTTCCTCGGCCAGTACTTTAGTCATGTCGGTATCGATAAAACCCGGCGCAACAACGTTGACGGTGATGTTCCGAGACCCGATTTCCCGCGCCAATGACTTGGAAAAACCGATCATGCCAGCTTTCGAAGCAGCGTAGTTGGACTGTCCGGCATTGCCCATAACGGCAATCACGGACGCAATATTAATGATGCGGCCTTTCTTCGCTTTCATCATGCCGCGAAGGCAAGCCTTGCTAACGCGGTAAAGTCCCGTCAGGTTGGTGGCAATCACATCGTTCCACTCGTCCTCTTTCATCCGCATCAACAAATTGGCTTTGGTGATTCCGGCGTTGTTGACCAGGATAGTCGGGCTGCCTTCCTGGTCCTGTATGTCCTTAATCGCAGCTTGTACTGACTCGTCATCCGCGATATTCAAGACAATGCCGCGCCCTCCCTTGCCTTTCAGGGCCGATGAAATGCCGTCCGCACCCCCCTGGCTGGTTGCGCTGCCTATGACGCTTGCGCCGGCTGCGGCCAGTGCTTCCGCGATCGCCTTACCAATACCGCGCGACGCACCGGTAACCAGGGCAACCTCTCCCGACAGTGCGTCGGCGCTAAAAATGTGACTCATAGCCTATCCTTGCTGAAGTTCAGGCCTGCAATCTCTTGTTCAGGCTCTTGATGGAATCGATGGCGCTTACCGAAATACTCTTGTCGATACGCCGGCACAGTCCGGCAAGTACCTTGCCAGGTCCACATTCTATGATCGACGTCGTGCCGGCCTCGATCATGGATCGCACCGCCCTGACCCAATGTACCGGGCCGTATACCTGCCGTTTTAGACGCTCACGGATATCATCGGCGTCCCCATAAGCTAGGCCATCCATTGCCGCAACGACAGTCAGCCTCGGGGTATGAAACTCCGCCGCTGCGAGCGCCTCTTTCAGGGATTCACCCGCACCAATCATTAAGGAAGAATGCGACGGTACGCTAACGGGTAATCGAACTGCGCGCCGTGCCCCGGC
>JAUHYO010000268.1 GCA_030426325.1 Gammaproteobacteria bacterium
AAAAGCGCCGTTGGCGAGGAGAAAAGCCAGCATCGGTGCGTGATCGGAGTCCCGGCGCGTCGAACGGGCAAGTCGGCGTTTACCGCATAATTCTGCCAGCAGCACCTGAGTGCCTGGCTGAAGCGAGCAATATTGTCCATTAACAAACAGGCGATGATCATCGAAAGCTACTTGTGACATTCCGTGAATCGGAAGCCCGCCGCCGGCAATCAGGTGTGAAAGCCAGCGTTTCGTATCTGCACCCTGGGTGCCGTCGGGTTTTAGCCAGTCCTTGTTCTGAGTGGCCACCCGACCAAGCGCGATTGCGACATCGTCGAGACGATCGTCGGGCAAATTCAGAAGCTTCAGTGCACGTCTTGCCGCGGCCGGAGCTATATAGCCGGGAACCGACTCAGCCAGGTCCAGGTCAGGGTCGCAATAAAAGTTGCTCGCACTGGCTTTTGCGATGTTCAGGTCAGAGGCCAGGTCGGAGGCCTCGGGTGCGCGCATGCCGATGGAGTAGGTCATGCATGCGCGGCGGGCGGTGCCCCAATGTGCGGTTCCCGATGGCAGGTACAGCACGTCACCTTCGACGGCATCGACATTGGTGCCGCTGAATTCCGCGAGCAACGAGAGTTCATCGCTGGCCGATCGATCCGCCGGCACGTCCTCGTCACTGAAATGCCAGTTCCTCATTCCAAAACCCTGGCACAGAAAGACGTCGTAGTTATCCTTGTGCGGTCCAACACCACCGCCGGGCGCGGCGAAACTGACCATCAGATCGTCAATGCGCCAGTCGGGAACGAACGATACAGCGGCGAACAATGCGCGCAATGCCGGCACATGCTTTTCAACGTCGTGCACAAGCAGTGTCCAGTCACGCCGGGGTAAATTGGCCAGAGCCTCCGGATCAAACGGCCCGGTTTCGCAGCGGTAGCGATTGCGCCCGGAGTGGCGATCGACAAAAACAATTCTCGACTCCACATCATTGAGGGTCGCAAGCCAGGCAAGTTCATTGCGGGTGATGGCGGGCTTGAGTCGCGGCAAGGCTCGGGGCATGAACAGCGGGGCTTTCTGCCAGTGTTGTTGCAGAAACGTCTCCGCCGTCAGCTTGTCGGGCAGGCTGAGCACGCCATTCCCGGACTAAATGTCGCGTGCCAGTTTTGCTGCAAGGCCGGTATAGGTTTCCGGTGTCAACTCCAGCAATCGCTCGATTTCCTCGCGCGGAATGTCCAGAGTCCTGATGAACTCAAGCAATACATCGCGAGTGACGGTCTGGCCGCGAGTCAACGCCTTAAGCTTCTCATACGGCTCCGGAATACCGTATCGCCGCATGACCGTTTGCACAGCCTCACCGAGCACTTCCCAGGCGTCGGCAATGTCTGCCTGAATGGCTTCACTGTTCACTTCGAGTTTGCCGACACCCTTTAGCAGGGACTGCAACGCAATAACGACATGAGCGGTAGCAGCGCCAAAATTTCGTTGTACGGTTGAGTCGGTGAGGTCGCGCTGCCATCGTGAAATCGGCAGTTTTTCCGCGAAATGCCCCAGCATGGCATTCGCCATTCCAAAATTGCCTTCGGCATTTTCGAAGTCGATCGGATTGACCTTGTGAGGCATGGTCGACGAGCCAACCTCATCTTTCGCCACGCGCTGCTTGAAATAGCCCAGCGAGATGTATCCCCAGACATCGCGGCAAAAGTCGATCAATACCGTGTTGTACCGAATCAGCGCGTGGCAATACTCCGCGGTCCAGTCGTGCGGTTCGATTTGCGTGGTGTATGCATTAGCTGAAACACCCAGCGACTCGATAAATCGCTCGCTGATTGCCGGCCAGTCAGCCTCAGGGTAGGCAATGGCATGTGCATTGTAGTTACCCACCGCGCCATTGAATTTGCCGAGAATCTGAATTTTGGAAAATTGATCCTGGATCCGATCAAGGCGAGCGATAACATTCGCAATTTCTTTGCCCAGGGTAGTAGGGCTTGCGGTTTGCCCATGCGTCCGCGACAACATGGGCAAATCTGCATTGTCTTTTGCGAGCTTGACCATCTTGCTGCGCAGATCTTTCATGGCGGGCAACAACACGTCGGACCGTGCCGTGCGCAGCATGAGGGCATAGGACAGGTTGTTGATGTCTTCCGACGTACACGCAAAATGCAGGAAGTCCTTCAGCGCGTTCGTCTCGGGGCCGCTGCCGAGTTTCTCACGGATGAAATACTCGACGGCTTTCACGTCGTGATTTGTTGTCGCTTCAATTTTCTTGATGCGCTCGGCATCGTCGATCGAAAAGTCGTCGACGATGTGATTCAGAACGTCCTTCATGACCGACGTCAGCGGCTCAAGTTCCGCAATCGAGGGCTCATCGGCAAGGCATTGCAGCCATCGCACTTCGACTAGGACGCGGTACCGGATAAGACCGTACTCGCTGAAAATATCGCGAAGACCGTTGACTTTTTCGGCGTATCGGCCGTCGGCCGGAGACAGTGCCTTAATCGTGGAGATTTTCATCGGCGTTTGAGTTTCCTCGGGGGCAAAGCAGTGTAAACTTGCGCGCGCAAAGCGCGAATCATACACGAACCGGACGCTGCCAGACGGCAGAAAACAGGACTCAAACAGGACAGGCAATGAGTGACAAGGCATATCGAACGGAGCGGGACAGCATGGGCGAACTTCAGGTCCCGGCGGACGCTCTATGGGGTGCGCAAACACAGCGCGCGGTCGACAACTTTCCGATTTCCGGGCTGTGCATGCCGCGTCAGTTCATCGCGGCGCTGGGCCTGGTCAAGTGGGCGGCGGCCGGTGCCAATTCCGAGCTGGGATTGCTGAAAAGTGACATCGCCGTTGCCGTCCAGAAGGCCGCTTTGTCGGTCGCTGAGGGCCAGCATGACGAGCAATTCCCGATTGACGTTTTCCAGACAGGATCGGGCACCAGTTCGAATATGAACGCCAATGAAGTGATTTCGCACCTGGCGACCGAAAAGCTCGGCAAAGAAGTGCACCCGAACGATCACGTCAACATGTCGCAAAGCAGTAACGACGTTATTCCGACCTGCGTGCACGTCAGTGCGGCGATCGCCATTCACGACAAGCTGTTGCCGGCGCTGGCACACCTGTCGGAAACGCTTGAAAAGAAGGGCGACGAAACCCGGGACGTGGTCAAGACCGGTCGAACGCACCTGATGGATGCAATGCCGGTGACGCTGGGCCAGGAACTCAACGGCTGGCGATCGCAGGTTGATCACGGTGCCGAACGACTGCGCGATACCATGAAGCGCCTGGTTGCCCTCGCTCAGGGTGGCACCGCCGTGGGAACAGGAATCAACGCCCATCCGAGGTTTGGCAGCAAGGTGGCGGTCCTGTTGAGCGAAAAAACGAATATTCCGTTCACGTCGGCAGAATCAAAGTTTGAGGGCCTGAGCAGCCAGGATGCGGCGGTGGAAACGTCCGGCCAGTTGAGGGTTCTCGCCGTCAGCCTGACAAAGATTGCCAACGACCTGCGCTGGATGAACTCGGGGCCATTGGCGGGTATTGGCGAAATCGAGCTGCCCGCACTTCAGCCGGGATCGAGCATCATGCCGGGCAAGGTGAACCCCGTCATTCCCGAAGCAGTTGCGATGGTGTGCGCACAGGTGATTGGCAACGATGCGACCATCGCCATGGCAGGCCAGTCCGGAAATTTCCAGCTGAACGTCATGCTACCTGTCGTCGCTTACAATTTGCTGCAAAGCATTGAATTGCTTGCCAACTCCTGCGTTTGTCTTGCCGATAATGCGATTGCCGGATTCAAGGTCAATACCGACAACATCAATCGCGCGCTGGACCGCAATCCGATCCTGGTCACTGCATTAAACCCCGTTATCGGCTACGAGAAAGGTGCCGCGGTGGCCAAGGCGGCTTACAAGGAAGGCCGGCCGGTCAAGGACGTCGCGCGGGAGATGACAGACCTGACGGACGAGGAGCTTGATCGGCTGCTCGATCCCGCCGAGTTGACGCAGGGCGGAATCAAACATTAAGCACGATCCAGTATTAACGCCGGCTGATATCCAAAGGCAGCTGGCAGGAACGGCTTTGCCGGCAAGCCCTGCCGACATCATCATGCCGCCGGGAAGTACAATGTGGCCGGAGTCCGTTCGCGAGCAGCTGGCGGGCACGCTGACGCCCGCCGGGGTCCTCGTTCCGATCATGAATCACGAGTCCGAGCTCACGGTTCTGATGACACAGCGGTCTGCGGCGCTGGGACGCGGCCGCCGAAGACTGGTCCTGGCGCTTTGACAACGCGCGATTCGCGGCGGTCACGCGCGATGGATCGCGCATCGCGGCCTTCGACTCCGAGGGGCGGGTGCTGATCCTCGACTCCGAGGCTCGCATCCTGGGCCGCTCCGCGCCGCTCGACAGCAAGCCCAGCGCCGCCGCCTTCCAGCCGCGGGCCGGGCGCCTGGTGGTGGGGCTCGAGGATGGCCGGACGCTGATCTACGCGCCGATGCGCTGAGCGGAGAAAGCGCCGCCAAAAAAACGGAAATTTTCCAAAATACGCCCGCGGCGGCGGCTGCGTCCTCCTGGGAAACGCAGCCAAGAACCCTCGGGAGTACCCGCATGACCTCCTCACAAGCACGACCGCTCGACGCGGAAGAGAGCGACGAGGCGC
>JAUHYO010000007.1 GCA_030426325.1 Gammaproteobacteria bacterium
CACATACACCAGGGTTTTAATTTTATTTTTTTGCAGGATTGTTTCCAGTGGGCTAAGCAATAAACGATAAAGATCTTCGCGATGAAAGAAGTGATCGATGCCGCGGCGGGCGGTTTTACGACGGTCAACGAGGTGGTTATTGAAGCTGGCCGGATCGATGTCTGGAAGGCGTCCATCGATGAAGTCGGACAATGGTGGAATTCGGATCATACGGTGGCGGGCGATGCGCGCCGCATGAGTATTTCGGCCGTGCCGCAGGGCTGTTTTTGTGAGCGTTTCGAATCCGGCGGCGGCGTCGTTCACATGAGCGTGACCATGGTCAATCCCGGCGTGATCATTCGATTGACCGGGGGGCTGGGTCCGCTTGGGCTCATGGGCGTTGAAGGCAATATGACCTGGGAATTTGAAGATGCCGATGGCGGAACCCTGGTTCGGTTTACCTATGCCGTTGGCGGCTACCGGGCGGACGGGCTGGACTCAATTGCCGGCCCGGTCGACTTTGTTGTCGGCGAGGCGCTCGATCGATTGAAGTCCCATGTCGAAAGCCGCGATTTTGACCGTGCCGGTGCTGAATGACGATACGCCAATCCGGCCATCGTCGACCGTCGTCGTCGCACGGGCGGCCGAAGGCAGTCCGGAGTTGTTCATGGTTCGGCGGCACGAGGACGCCTCATTCGGCAACGCCTTCGCGTTCCCGGGCGGCGTCATTGAGGACGATGACAAGAAGGTGCACGCGTTCTGTGGTGGCCTCGGCGCCGACACTGCCGACGCTCGCCTCGGTGTCGAGCAGGGCGGACTGGACTATTTCAGCGCGGCCATTCGCGAGCTATTCGAGGAAAGCGGCGTATTGCTCGCCGACCTGTCTAACCTCGATGAAAATCTGGTCGCCATTCGCGATGGCTTGAACGGTGGCACAGAAAGCTGGGCCGACATTGTGACCCGCAACGAACTGCAACTGCACTGCAATAGCCTCCACTACATTGGACACTGGATAACACCGCCACTGATGCCCAAACGTTATTCGACGCGATTCTTTCTGACCGAGTTGCCCGAGGGGCAGGCGGCATTGCACTGCGGCGGTGAATTGACCGACTCGTGCTGGCGGACGGCCAACGCGATGCTTGCTGCCGGACGCCGGGGTGAAGCAAAACTGCATTACCCGACGGTCAAAACACTCGAAAGCATTGCACGCCACAAGTCGCTCTCAAGCCTGGTGGACTGGGCAAAGTCCTGCGTTGAATGGGGCATTACCAGCATGGTTCCAATGGTGATTATCCGGGACGGCAAGCGGGAAATCGTACTGCCCGGCGACAGGGACTACCCGGGAGCAAAGTCATGAGCGGATTCGGTCCGGACATGCCGGCGTTCAGTGAGCTGGCTCCCGGCATACGGCGATTGGTGGCACCGAATCCGTCGATGATGACCGGACCCGGGACCAATACCTATCTGCTCGGCACCCGGGAAGTCGCCGTTCTCGATCCAGGCCCGGTGATCGACCGCCACCTCGATGCCATTATCGAGACCGCCGGTGACGCGATCCGCTGGGTGCTGGTGACGCACACGCATCCGGATCACTCACCGGCCGCTGCCGAACTGGCACGGCGAACCGGTGCCGAATTACTCGGACGCCCGGCGCCCGACGGGCCTCATCAGGATGCGACGTTCCTGCCCGATCGTGTCCTCGTCGATGGCGATCGCCTGGTCATCGACGACGCCGAAATCGAAGTCATCCAGACACCGGGACACGCGTCGAATCACCTTTGTTATCGTCACCTGGAACGCAACTGGATTTTTACCGGGGACCATGTCGTCGATGGTTCGACCGTGGTTATTGATCCTCCGGACGGCAGTATGAGCGACTACCTGGATTCACTGGCCAGGCTCAAGGCGCTCGAGCCGGTTGCGCTCGTGCCGGGTCACGGCGACCTGATCAACGACCCGATTCGAATTATCGACTGGATCATCGAACACCGCCTGCAACGTGAAGCAAAAGTGGCTTTCGCGCTGAATGCGAATCCGGGATTGACGCCAATGGAACTGGTGCCGCATGTATATCGTGATGTCGACCGGAAACTCTACGCCTGGGCGGAGCGCTCTTTGCTCGCGCACCTCGTCAAGCTGGAAGAGGACGGCCGAGCCTTGCGACGAGGTGATTCATGGCGAGGAATTCAGACGTCGTGAGGAATAAGGCAGCGCTGCTTGTTCTGATTTTGCCCGTGTTGTTTGTGGCTTACCTGTTGCGTCTCGAACCGGACAGTCGCGAGGCTGCCGGGTCGGTGGTTTCCGTTGAACCGTCCATCGACGCGACGACTCTCGAAGATGTAGTCTCCGCGCCGGTTGTCGATCAGCAGTCAGATGCTCTGCCGGTGTGCCCCGAATATTCCGGGCCGAATGATCCGCGCAAGACCTACGGTGACGTTAAGAATGAGCGGGAAAGCGCGATCGTTTCGTTGCAGGGAAGCGGGTCGCCGATGCATTGGCTCGCAGCAAGCATCCTGCTGGCGGACACGGAGTCGGAACTTGCATTGCAAATGCTGCAAGACCTGGCGACGACTGAGGCGACTGCCAGTGTAGCCGCCTGGCGCATGCTGATCCTTTGCGATCAGAGGAAAATTGCTGCTTGCAATTCGCCGAATATCGAAGCGCTGGCAATTGAAGCCGACGTCGACAACGGCATGATGTGGGCCCAGGTTGCAAGTCGGCGCCTCGCAGCCGGGCGTGACGAGGAGGCAGTTGAAGCGATGCGCCGCGCGATTGCCGCACGGCGATTTGATATGTATTTTTCGGAGCAGTTGCAGGTGCTGGAACGCGGTTTCGCTGCCGTAACGGGCTGGACATTCCCGGAGCGCATCATCTACGGGAGTGACTCGATTGCATCGAATCCCTCGAACCTGGTGACTATTCGTGAGTATTGTCGACGCACCGACTCGACGGAATGGATCGGGCTATGCGACGAGCTGGGCGAGCGGATTTATGTGGAGGGCGGCGAGACATCGGCCCGGCTAATTGGCATCGAAATGCGCCAGGCCGTTCTCGAAAGCCGCGCTGATGACGACCAACTGGCCGCCCTTGAGCAGGATTATCTTGATCTAAAGGCGCTTCAGTCGGCCCTGTTTGAGGATGCCGGAGCGCTGAACCTGTTGCTTAATGACGAGCAGGTAATGCGTGATTTTATCAGCACAATTGATGCGCATGGCGAAGTGGAGGCGGCCTTGTTGCTTCAGGAACGCACCGACAGACTTCGGGCGACGCCAGGCTATGATCAATGCAATTTCGTAAGCAATCCCTACATAAATATGGATGGGCCCTGAGCACATCGGATAGTGGCTTGATTAGCGGCGCAACATCGCATAGCGTAACGCGCTCCAGAGCAAGGACCAGAGCATGACATTCGTTGTTACCGAAGCCTGTATAAAATGCAAGTTGACCGACTGCGTCGAAGTTTGCCCGGTGGACTGTTTTCACGAAGGGCCGAACTTCCTCGTGATCGATCCGGACGAATGCATCGATTGCACCTTGTGCGAGCCGGAATGTCCAGTTGAGGCAATCTACTCGGAAGATGAACTGCCGCCAGGCCAGGAAAAGTTCCTGCAGATCAATGCGGACCTGTCGCAGGACTGGCCGGTCATTACCGAGATGAAAGATCCTCCCGAAGACGCCGACGACTGGCGCGACGTCAAGGACAAGCTGCAGTACCTCGAACGTTAGAGATACTGCGCACAGTCCTGCATGAGCAGTATTCGCGCAAAACTGGTTCGTTATTTGTCCTCTGCCGTGTTGCGTCGACACGATGCAGCCACGCTCGATATCGGGCGAATTCGGCGACAGACCGCGTGGCTTGGCAGGCTGCAGATGACGGCGCTGGGTGTGAAAGTCGACCGGGATGAAGTCAATGATCTGTATGCAGAGTGGCTGACACCCAAATCACGCCGCGATGGCAAATTGCTGCTCTATCTTCACGGCGGTGCCTATATTGTCGGCGGCTGCGACATGCACCGCCACATGGTGAGCCACATTGCAAAAGCCGGCCAGGTTCAGGCGCTGGTTCCAGAGTATCGGCTGGCGCCCGAGCACCGGTTTCCGGCTGCAGTTGAAGATGCGGTTGGTGTTTTTCACAGCGTCCTCAAAAGTGGCATCAAGGCTAACGACATCATCATCGCCGGCGATTCAGCGGGCGGCGGGCTCGCCGTCGCGACCTTGCTCGCGCTTCGGGATGCGGGTGAGGCGATGCCTGGTGCGGCCGTCCTGATGTCCCCTTTTCTTGATGCGACGGGCAGTGGCGATTCCATGCGAACACGCGCCGATGTCGATCCGTGGTTCAAGCCCGAGGACCTTGCGGTTATCACTGCGCACTATTGTGATCCTCACCAGAAGCGCTTTCCGCTCGTGTCACCGGTCTTTGCGGATGTTGAGGGATTGCCGCCAATGCTTATCCAGGTTGGTGACCACGAGATCCTGCTGAGCGACTCAAAGCGGTTTGCGGATTTGCTGATCGCTGCCGGTATCGAGGTGGAGCTCACTGTCTGGCCAGAGATGTACCACGTGTTTCAAATGTTTGTGGGAAAAATGCCGGAGGCCCGGCAGGCGATTAACCGCATTGGCGAGTACATCCGGTCGCGGTGCGACTAAAAGGCGGATTGCTTTCGCGAGTCGTCGTACATCCGTGTCAGGAACGAACGGATCGCAGGTTCTGCTTCTTCGCGCGTCATGAGTTTCTGCTTCTCAAGAACAAGTGCCATGTCCTTGATGGAGCGCTTGCCGTCGATTAAAGACATGATGAACGAGTAAATTTGCGTCGTCATGGCCTGCTGGCGAAACGATGGACTGAGCGGCACCGGATCTTTGCCGGTCACAATCCAGTCGGGCAACGCTTTGTGGCGCTCGGGTTTTCGAACTTCACGTTCCTTGTAGGTCGAGAAGGTAAACACCCGCTCCCGGCGGCCGTGCCGGCTCGCTGGTGAGTCCATGTAGGGAATCGTCGCTTGCGAAACGTAGGGATCGGAAAAGCCGCTTTCGGCAACGATTGCTTTGACCTCTTCGGGACTGTAGCGACGTGCGCGCTCAGGATGTGCAAAGGCCAGCGATCCGAAATTGACCCATCGGCCACTGTCTTTCAGCAGGCTGTTGATTCGTGCCCCGAGAATCGACAGGTCTTCACCAATGATATCGATCAGCCACGGCGTGATGACGGTGTCGAACGACTTGTCCGGAAACGGCGGGCGCAGGGCATCGCCGAACACCAGGTGAAAATTTTCATCGACAGGGTGGGGTGCCTGAAGTTTTCGCAAGATTGCATCGTCTTCGAATGACAATGGTGCGATTGGAAATTCGTAGAGGTTAAGCTGGCCGCCTGCGGTTAGCCTTCGTGCGACCAGCATCAGCAATGGGTTGAAATCCATTGCGACGGTCGCAGTGCAGTCGAGCGCTGTGTGAATATCGTAGGCCAGGCGTCCGGCCCCCGCCCCGAGGACCAGCACATTGCCGAGCTCGGCATTGTCATGAAGCACGGCGCGAAGCTGTTGCAGAGACGCCTGGTTTTCCTCATCACCCCAGGCCCAGTCGCGATGAATGTTCGGATAATAGGTGTTCAGTCCCTGGTCACTGGGCAGGCGCGTGCGAAGCGCAAGATAGGTCTCATAATTGCCCTGCAATAACTGGACCTCGACCGGCCGCAACAGTTTTTGCAGCGATCGCTGGTGCGATTCGACCGCTTTTTTGTAACGCGTCACTCTGCGCCGCGAAAGGTCCCTCAAGTCATCGTTTTGCAGTTCCTTGTCGAGGCCGGCAATTTCATGGCTTAGCTGCTGCAATGAAAACTGCAGGCGGCCACGCCACTCGCCAAGCGTCGCCATGGGTTCGGCAAAAAGCCAGGGCATGCCTTCGATCAGTGGAAAATCAACCTTGCACGCCTTGCAATGCCAGGCGTCGTCGGATGATTCGAGCGGTGTCTTGTCGCAGCGCGGACAGGCGAGGAGTGAGGCGAGTGCAGTCATTCCAACGAATTATGCACCAAATAAAAAGATAAGGTGGCAGTCACCCTAACTCGCTGGAGTTAGGGTGACTGCCACCTCAATTGTCAGACCGGGTTGGAGATGACGCCGTTTACGATGGGCGTGAACGCGGTCAGGCTGTCTTGCAGTGCGGCGTTGCCGAGGCCGTGGTTCGGGAACAGGGTGCCGAAACTGCCTTGTTCGCCGTGCAGGGCCATGTAGTTCAGTATCACCGAATTCACCAGCAAGTTGACGTTGTTGGCGACCGGCGTTGCGGCTCGCATCACCGAGCCACCCGCATCCATTGCACCGATCTGCTGGTGGATGGCCTGGATGTCCGGTGTCGCCCCGATCAAAGTGGGTCGTCGTGTCGGGTTGTAGACCAGGAAAAATGACGCTGCGGTCGACGAGTTGTCACTCGACCATTCGCCCTTGCCGCGGCCTGCCTGTGAGTTGTCGATCGCACCGTTCGACGACAGCGAACCGTCGCTGAAGACGTACATCATGACCGGCTTGCCGAGGCGTGCCGCGTATTCGAGTACTGCACCCATGCAACGACCGGCACGTTCGTCTTTCACTTCACCTTCGGCACGAGCGCCGCCGTGGTAGTCATAGCCGCCCATTTCGATACAGCCTGCGCCCGCGAAACCGTTCATCACGAGCTTCATGACGGACGCGGTCTTGCGGAACTCCTGGCCGTCGCGGGTATTGGCGTTGAATTCGGCCGAAGTGAAGATTCCGGTGCCGTCATCGGCAACAATGTCCGGGTCAATCGACGGGTCAATGGGTGTTGCACCAAAGCGCTCTGCGATGTCTGCCGCCTTCAGGTAGCCGCAACGGACGGCCTGCTTGATCGCAGCGTCGGTCGCAATCTGCGTATTGACGGTATTCATCTTCTGGTCGCTGAGGCGATAAATGGATTCCATGACAGCCGTTGCGTCATTCTCGGAAAGAATGCCGACCAGGTCACCGGTATCCACCAGGTTCACCACGTCACTCGGACGATCAACCTTGGTTGGACGCAGCTCGGGATCGAACAGCGAGGCCGGCAACATCGAGTTGCCACCGGAGTCGGTGTTCTCCGAACCGGCGAGCGTCAGGATCGAACCTTTCGCGCCTGCGCGGGCAATACCGTACATCGGGTTGTGCGGATTATTGCCGGTGTCGTTGTCCGACCGGGCCGGAATGACTGCGCCGTTGATATTCGCTTCGCGTCCCGGTGTCAGGCTGGCCATGATGCCGCGGCGAAATGCACTGTCGCTGTGGAAGCCGAGCCCGAGATCGAAATTGGCGTAGGGCAGACCCGTGGTCGGGTCGTTGAGTCCCGGAACCATATCGCCCGGCAGGCCCATCTTCTGGTAGCCGGCTGTGCTCAGGAAGTCGCTTTGGCCGCCTTGCTGTCCGACGAGAACGTTCGAACCCGCGATGTTCGCGCCGCCTGCAAGATCAAAGCAGATGAACGGAATCTTGCCCGCGCCATCCGTGATCTGGCAGGGGTTCGCGAGCAGGCTGTCGAGGTCACCCGACAGCGCCAGTGCGTTGCGGGGATTCGCGAACATGCTGAGGACGCCTCCACCAACGGTATAGGCAGCCCCGGTCATGAATCCCTGCGCTACAAACTGTCGTCGCGTGACAGGACGCGGATGATCTCCGTGAAGCTGCGGCGCATCCCAGTGCCGTGCATTTCGTTTCTTAGCCATCTTCTGTATTCCCTTTTTGTCCTGTCTTACTGAACCAGCGTTGCTGCACTTCCGAGTACGGAGGCACAAACACCCTTGGCAATAGCGCGCGTGTCACTGGGACCTGCGAGCAGTCGGTCAATCAAGTTATTCGGTCGATTACCGGCGGCCTGGAAAACACCCAGTTCGTCACGAATCGTTGAATAGGTCGGTTGCGAAGCGAGCTGCGGACCACCCGACGTCTGGCCAACTGCGCGAGCGATCAACGGGTCGATGAAGTTATCGCGATTGCCGACGCTGAACGCCGTTGCAGCGGGCAGGTCGAAATCGAACGATGTCCAGATCACGCCTTCTGCATCCGGGTTCGGATTGGCATTGCTGCCGATCGCCGCGTCACAGTATTGAATCGCGAGCTGCGCAATCGCCACCTGGTGAGACGACAGGAAGGTGCCGACATCCGCTACCGCAGGCAGTGATTGTCGCAATTCCTGGAAGGTCTCATCGACCGGGAACGAGCCATCCGGGTACTGGATCAACGGATCCACTTCCAGGATCGACGCGTAGGTTGCCGCGATTTCGTCAAAGGTGCGAACACCAATGTGCGAGGCAGGCGGCAGGTCAGACGGTGTGATCGTCAGCATCGGCGGGTCCTGACGGTTGTAGATGACGCCGTCAATGTCGTCGAAGGTCAGGAAGAACTGGTCGTCCTGCGGCCCTTTCTCAAGCGGAATGACCGCACCGAGATCGGACAGCGGCTGGCCGAGCTCCTGGAACAGCGACGCGCTCAAAGTCTGGTCCAGGTTGGCATACGACTGAGATACCGGCACTTCCTGTCCGTTCATCGCGATATGCATGCCCTTCATTGAAATGCCTTCCGGTGTTGAGCCGTCCAGCGTGATGAAGTGTGGCTTGTCGAACAGGTACGCGTAGCTGTCAAACTGCTGCGCTTCGAACAATACGAACGACGAATCAGCCGGCGCACCGATACGTGCCGAGATGTCGAACAGCATGTAGAAGCGTTCGCCGACACCCGCATCAAAGTTCTGCGTGATCTGCGCCTGCGTCAACGCACGACGGTGAACAGCCGCCAGTCGGAAGGTGCCTTCCCATGTGCCATCGCCGGATGCCTCATTACCGAGGACAACGGCGAACGTATCCTGCCAGTCGACGAAGGTTCCGCCCGGCACCGGATCGGCGTTCGACACCAGCTGGCCGTTAACGTAGATGCTGCGGCCATTGATCGGATCATAGGTTGCGACAACATGCTGCAAGGTTGCCTGCAGCACTTCATCGGCATCCGGTGTCGACAACTGGGGATCACCGTTCAGGCTGGTTTCATTGGTGCGCAACAGGAAGTCGTAGTTATACAGTGTCTGCTGCAACGTGAAGTTTCGCGCTGTCGTACCGGCGGAGTAACTGACGATGCGAGCCATTTCCTGCGTAACGTTGGCCGGAACAACCCAGGCTTCGATCGAAAATTCACCGGACTCCTGCAGCACGTCATACAACTTTTTGCTCGCTGCTGTTGAACCCTGCGCCTTGCCCGGTCCCTGAGCCGCATTTGCACCGATTGTTATGCCCCAGCCGCCATACCATTCAACGTCACCGGAGAAGTTCAGGTCGATGGCCGGATCGACACCACTGGTGTCAAAGGCGACAAGGCCGCTGCCCGTCTGGAACTCCCAAAGTGCAATTTGCGCATCTTCGTAGCGGTTACCACCGGAGGCGAGCGTGCCGTCAATCAGACGAATCGCGCGGCTGGTAATTAGCGCCGGGTCCACGACCGTCGGGCTGATGCCATTGGCGAAATTGGTGATCGCCTGCAGCATTTCAGACTCGGCGGTCGGGCAGTCATTGTTCCAGCAGTTATGCGATTCACCGGAAATGGCCGGATTCGGACTGACTTTGACCACGAATCGGGAGTCGCCCGGTGAGTCAAGGTTGATCTTCGACTTGGCGGCTTCATACGCGGTGTTGATGTCCGGATCGGCGAAGTAGGGCTGTTGAGCCGTTGCCGATTCCGAGCTGTGACAGCCCGAGCAATACTGTTGCAGAATGGGTGTGTAAACCAATTGCTGGAACGAAGCCGGATCGTCCGGGAAGTTCTTGCTGTCGGCGGGATCGGCAGAAGTTGGAGGTACGAGCACGATCTGGCGTCCGCCACCGGCCGTGTCACCCACCCAGTTCTCGATCCAGGTTGTCATGATCGTTCCACAGACGCCGGGATCGGCAACCCAGCAGTTGTGGCCAAGCGGCGGAGAGCTGACTTTCGAGACGATCTGAGACAGCGAAGGCTGATTCATGTCAACCACGGTTATTGCTGCATCGTAAGCCAGGTTCACGTCGTCATTGCGGACAAACATGGGCAGCTGGCCGACCGACTCATTGTGGCAGTTACCGCAACGATCAGTTGTCTTGGCGTTGGTCCAGAACTCCTGTTGAAACTTCAATACGTCGGCGTCACGTGCGGCCGGACCTGTATATGCAGCGTTATTGTTGTTGCCCGGAATCTGCGACGTCGGATTGTCGGCTGTCTGGGCACCGCCGCCACAGGCAGCGACAAACATACTCGCGAAAGCCGCAACCGATACTGAACGCAGCGTTTTGGTCAGCCGGGCGTGGGTAGCAATTCCAATTGCCTTAGTCATTATCATGTCTCCCTACTGGCCCATGCAGTAAACGGCCGTATCAGCAAATACTTGTTTCATGCGGAAGCCGCTGCTACGAAATGTTGAAATAATATTGTCGACCTCAGCGCGGTCACCGGCATTTTCCGGTGCGCGCAGGCAAACAGCGCGGAAGACCTTTTTGACCTGGCAGGCGGCAAATGCCTGGCTGTTGCCAAGCTCTTCGCCCAGCGACTTGGCGCCTTGCCCGCTGCCGGGTAGTCCGGGGTCAAAGCCCAGGTAGGCGTTTTGCCCCCGTCGCCAGTAATTGGCCCAGCTGTCATCCGGAGTGCGGAATCCCGACGGGAAATTCAGGTCGTTGTTGAAATACTTTGCTTGCACGTTGCCCTGGGTGTACTCAAGCGCCCCCGTGGCTTCATCGTAGTTGTAATACGCGAATGCCTGGGCCATCGGGTCCATGCCGGTGTGACAGCCAATGCAGTTGTTCAGGTACAGGCGACTGTCGCCACCCGGGCTGCGGCTAACGTCCTGGCGAATGCGGTCCGGTGGCAGGTTCACGTCGTGCATCTGCTCCATGTCATTGCAGAGATGGTTCAGCAGCGTGAAACGAAACATTGCACGGTTTGTACCGGCAACAAAAAAGGCTTCCGATGCAGCGCGCGACGTCATGACGCCGGCTGTAGCTGATGAAGGCAAACCGTTGACGGACGACTGGGTTGCAACAACCAGGTCATCGCGCAGATTGATATTGTTCGCTTCGAGTTGTTCGTAGTGATTGTTATTGTTCGCGGACGGTCCGGCCGGCACGACACCTGCGCGGCCTATGTAAGTAATGTCGCGAGATAACAGTTCGTTGAACGGTACATCGTCACGGACCATGCCGATGACCGTTGCGATGTAATCGTTTAACGGCACGAATACCGACTGGTCACGATTCGTCCACGGTGCGGCGAAGTTCTTCAATGTGACGTTGTAGAAATTCTTGTTGTCCATCGCGATGTACGCGACGCACTGCGCGCCAGTGATTCCGGCGCCGTAAGATGCGCATTGCGGGTTGGTGCCTTGCATCGCGCTTTCCAGTTCAGCCATAACGGCAGCACTGGGCGGAACACCGGCAATCCGGTCATGAATCAGTTTGGCTTGTTCCCTGGGACCGGCATTTGCAGAAACTGCAAAAGCGGTGCACAGCAGTCCGGCCAATGTAAAGCGAGACAAGATTCCAAAAACGTCGTCCATGTGTTTTGTCCACATCCTGTTATTCATATCGTTTCTGCTCATGTGTCGTTATTTGTTGAGCTTGGCCGACAAAGCTTGCCAAACCTGCAGTTGGATCTCCGTGAATACACTCACAGTCCTTTGATTCGCCTGATTTCGGACCGGAGCGCCTTCGCGATACCTGTAAACACTAAAGCAAGTGCTGTGCCAGTCTCGAAAGCCGTCCGTCTGAAGTTCAAAAAGCTTAAATAAAACAGTTGTTTACGGGACAATTGCAGTGGCGTGCCGTGCACACACTATGTCAAAGGCCTGTCGGCAAGACCGCACAACTATTGTGAGCTGGATCGTTAAGTTACTGATTTGCAAGGGCTGTGCAACTGTCTCCGAACAGAGACAGGGTGGGCAGCTTGTGGCAGTTCGAAACAACAATGACCAACAGCGTAAAGCTCATGCGGTTTCTCATTGAGGCACCAATACAACACAATTTTTCGCGCTTTCTAATTTGCCGGGAACCGAATCGCGGTGCGATACGTGTACTTGTCTGTAGGCGAGGAACAACCGGCCGCGTCTTTATTTGTCGTGCTTTTGAGACATTACATCGTATCAACAGGCTCTCCTATAATTACGCGACGTTTTGATTCATTCCTGTGGTGGCGGCACTTCGCATAGTTGCGGTTTGTGATCGCGTTAACGGTAAGCACGCTGACAGGCGTCGTACCCTGCCACGATGACCCGAGGTGAGAGCTATGCGTAAGCTATCGCAACAAGACAAAAACGGACTTGCAGGACGTATGACCAGGATGGTCGCGTTGGCGATGGTAAGTATTGTGATGGCGGCGTGCAGCAATGGCGATGGCGTGCAAATCGGAACCGGTCAGAACCCTGACCCAGTCGTCATCGATTTCCCGATCGCTTATATCAAGTCACCGATCCCGGTCGATAACAACGGCGAATTCCAGCAACAGGATCTGCGCGAGCAGATTACCTTCGACTTTGGTGCCGACCTCTACTTCCGTGATCGCGCGTCGGTCAGTGCATTGCCGGTCAATATTACGGAGTCTGTCTCGCAGGGGCTTGCCGCAATCCGCGATGTCGAGATTGACTACGATGGCAGCCGCCTGCTGTTCGCAATGCGCGTGCCCTTTGAGATGGGTGTCGACGTTGAAGACCAGGTGGCTACCTGGAACATCTGGCAGTACACGTTCGAAACCGAGGCGCTGGTACGCGTCATACCCTCGGACCTGACGGCCGAGATCGGCCACGATATCATGCCGAAATACCTGCCCGATGGCCGGATCATTTTCGCATCGACCCGCCAGACGCAATCACAGGCCTTGTTGCTCGATGAGGGCAAGGGCGCATTTCCGGCGATGGACGAAGACCAGAACGAATTCTCTTTCAATATCCACGTCATGAACGACGATGGCAGCGGCATCAAGCAAATCACGTTCAACCAAAGCCATGATCTCGATCCGTCGGTGCTTGAAAGCGGGCAGATCGTATTCAGCCGCTGGGACCACAACCAGTCAAATGATGCGGTCAATCTGTATCGCATGAATCCGGACGGCTCGAACCTTGAGCTCTTGTATGGACAACAAAGCCATGACACGGGCGCGAACGGCGAAACCATTCAGTTCATGCAGCCTCGGGAAGTGGAAGACGGTCGCGTCATGGTGCTCGCCAGGCCATTCACGAATACGGAAGGCGGCGGTGAGCTGCTGTTTGTCGATACTCCGCAATACGTTGAGAATACGCAGCCGACCAAAGACAACATCGGTGTCCTGACCGGACCGGCCCAGGAAGACGCGACGGTTAACCAGGTATCGACCGTGCCGGGCACGCCGTCACCCGGTGGCCGATACTTTTCGGTTTATCCGATTCAGGACGGTACCGACCGCCTGATGGTGAGCTGGAGCCAGTGTCGGCTGATCGAGGTATTGGCAGATGATGGCGATCCGAATACCGTCGACGAGCGAATCGTTGCCTGTACACCTGAAAATCTTGCGAATGTCCTGGTACAGGATCCCAACAATGTCGTCACGCCAGCGCCGGGTGACTTCCTCGTTGCACCTCCCTTGTATGGCATCTGGATTTACGATCCTCGCAATGACACGCAGTTGCCAATCGTTCCCGGTGAAGAAGGCTTCATGTTCACCGAGATTGTTTCTGCCGATCCGCGTCCGACACCGGCCGTAATCCTGGACGGCAGCAATGATTCGCCGTTGGATCCGACGATGGTGGACACAGGCGAGGCGATTCTGAATATTCGCAATGTCTACGATTTTGACGGTGCGATACTGCCCGGCATAGATCCTGCCGTGCTGGCAGATCCGCAGCAGACACCGGCGGCCAACCGTCCGGCCCGGTTCCTGCGCATTGAGAAGGCGGTGTCACAACCGGATGAGGATCTCCGCGATATCGACAACACGGCGTTTGGCGTTACGACAATATTCGGTATGAAAGAGATTGTCGGCTACGTTCCAATAGCGCCCGATGGCTCCGTGGTTGTGAAGGTGCCAGCCAACGCGGCACTGATGGTCAGCGTGCTCGACGAAAATGGCATGCGCATTACGCAACGCCACCAGAGCTGGATTTCGCTGGGGGCGGGTCAGGAGCTCAAGTGCAACGGCTGCCATGACGCGAACAGCGGTGTATCGCACGGCCGAATCGACGCGTTTGACAGCGCGTATGCCGGTGCGCCGACTGCCGGTGTCCCGTTTCCGAATACCGATCCTCAGTGGTTCGTCGGCAACGTCGGCGAGACAATGGCCGAAGTTCGCGCCAACATCACTTGCGCGACTGACAATTGTTCCTCCATCGAGCCGTCCATGAACGTGGTCTATCGAGACGTATGGACTGCGGACCCGGTGGTGCGTGCCAATAATGCGGACATTGATTACCTCTATACTGACCTGACGACGGCATCGCCAACATCTTTGGCCTGCCAGGCTGACTGGCAGTGGAATTGCCGATCGATCATCAATTACGAGACGATCATTCACCCGATGTGGAATGAACCGCGCATCGTGACATTTGATGACGACAACGATCCGAGTACACCGGAAGTGCCGGTGCTGGATGCAAACGGCAATCCCGTGAACAACAATTGCCTGAATTGCCATACGCCGATTGATCCGGCGGACGGCGTCACGGTGCGCGTACCGGCAGGGCAGCTCGAGTTGCAGGACGGGCCGTCGCCAGATGAGGCCGATCACTTTCATGCCTATCGCGAGTTGTTGGCAACTGATAACCTTCAGGAAGTTGTCAACGATGCGCTGGTCGACGCACAGCAACAAGTCGATGTCGATGAAGACGGCAACGACATTCTTGCCACAATTCCGATTAATCCGCCGGCGTCGGTAGCCGGCGCAAGGGCCTCGAGCGATTTCTTTGACCGATTCAACGATCCTAACGATTCTGAGCACTTCAATATTTTGTCTCGAGCGGAACAGCGGCTCGTCGCGGAGTGGCTGGATATTGGAGCGCAGTATTACAACAATCCATTCGACGCCCCAGCCAACTAATCGCGTTTGGCTCGGATGCCTGGTCGCTGTCGTACTGCAGATATTTCTCGCAGCGTCAGGCTACGCCGCTGATGATTATCAAACCGTAACGGTCGCCGATCCTTACCTGGAAATGCGCACGGGGCCGGGACGTGGCTACCCGATTTTCAATGTTGTTGACCGCGGCGACTCCGTCGACGTTCTCAAGCAACGTACCGAGTGGTACCAGGTGCGCACGGCCAATGGCAAGGAAGGCTGGGTGGCACGCGAACAAATGGAACTGACGCTGAAGCCGGATGGCAGCGCGGTCAGTTTCAAGGAAGCGGGTATCGAGGATTTCACCAATGCCAGGTGGGAAGCCGGATTGCTAGCCGGTGACTTCGGCGGTGCCAATATCATCTCCCTGTACGGCAGCTATTCGCTGAACCCCAATATCTCGGTGGAACTGTGGGGCTCGCAAATTCTCGGAAACTTCTCGAATGGCTGGATGGGTAGCGTCAATATCGTCCATGAGGCTTTCCCGGAGTGGCGTTTTTCGCCGTTTTTCACACTGGGCGCAGGTGCCATTCACACCGAGCCCAAATCAACGATTATTCAGGGCCAGGACCGCACCGACCAGATCGGTCATGTCGGCGGCGGGTTCCGGATTTATGCGACGCGACGATTCTTGTTGCGAGCCGAATACAAGAGCTACGTGGTTTTCACGAGCCGTGATGAAAATGAGGAAGTGGAAGAATGGAAAGTCGGTTTCGCGTTCTTTTTCTAGTTGTCACAATATTGAGTTTGCCCGGTTGCGCGGCAACCAAAAATCTCTTCGGCTTCGGCCAGGAAGAGGCTCCACCGCCGTCGTCTGAACCGCCGGGTCAGGTCATTGACCCACAGGTTGAACGACGCAAGATCAAGGAGCCGGCGATTGATCGCGAGGACTTCGAGATCGGTGCGTACGCCGGCATCATGGCGATCGAAGACTTCGGCAGCGATGTCTCCTACGGCGTTCGACTGGCGTATCACATCACTGAAGGTTTCTTCGTTGAAGGCACCGTCGGGCAGTCCGAAGGCGGATTGACCAGTTTCGAAATCCTGTCGGGTGGGGCACGACTGATATCGGACAGCGAACGCACACTGACGTATTACAACCTGAATCTCGGCTACAACATTCTGCCGGGCGAAGTGTTTATCGGCGAAGGCCGCGCTTATAACACCAACTTATATCTGATTGCCGGCCTCGGCTCGACACGGTTTGCCGGCGACGATCGATTTACCGTGAATGTTGGCGCGGGATACCGCTTCCTGTTGACGGATTCGATCGCGTTACACCTCGATTTCCGGGACCACTTATTCGATATCGATCTCCTGGGCGAGGAGAAGACGGCTCACAATCTTGAGGGCCACCTGGGCCTGACGGTGTTCTTCTGAGGCAGCCGTCACGGTTCGATACCTGCGGCAGCGCTAAAGTGACCTTATGAAACATAGGACAGCTACGATGAAATTCCGACCGATTGGACGACATTTACTGGCTTTGCTGCTGATCGTCGGCCTGTCCGGCTGCGGCAGCATTGAGCCCTGGGTCAAACCTTATGAGCGTGACAAGCTCGCGGACCCGATCATGGCGCTGGACTCCGATGCCGTGTCGACCTCGTATATTCAGCACGTTTACGAAGCCCGCGAAGGTGCTCGAGGCGGCGAAGGTGCAGCCGGTGGCGGCTGCGGCTGCAACTAGGACCTGATCTGAAGAACATCCGATGAAGATTAGACGCCTACCACTACTCGCACTGTTGCTGGTCACGAGCAGCAGCGTGCTCGCCGGCGTACTTCCGGAAGATCGCGCCGACGTGCTGTACCACCTCTACGATGGCGGTGGTGTTGCGATTGACGGCCCTTCGATCCTGGTGCGAAAGAAAGTCGGTAAGAGCCTCTCGGTCGTCGGCAACTATTACGTCGACATGGTGAGCTCGGCATCAATCGATGTCATCACGACAGCCAGTCCGTACACTGAAGAACGAAAACAATGGTCGCTGGGTGTGGATTACCTCCACGCTAACACGACGATGCGCGTCAATTACACCAGCAGCGAAGAATCCGACTACGATGCGGAGACGATCGCTTTCTCTGTCAGCCAGGACATGTTCGGCGACCTGACAACACTGACGCTGGGTTATGCGCTGGGCGACGACCTGGTTCGCCGCTCGGATGACGCATCGTTCGAACGACAGCTTGACCGCCAGATCTACAGCATCGGCCTCACGCAAATTCTGACCAAGAACCTGATCTCGACGCTGAACTTCGAAACCGTTACCGATGAGGGGTTCCTGAATAATCCGTATCGTTCGGTGCGCTATTTCGATGCTGGCAGTGCGTTGGGCTACAGCTATGAGCCGGAGCTTTATCCCAACACCCGGACCAGTAATGCGCTGGGCCTGCGTGCGCGTTATTTCTTGCCGTACCGGGCCGCCATCGAAGGTGAGTACCGCTTCTTTATCGATACCTGGGACATCGAGGGCCATACTGCGTCATTGACGTATATTCATCCCTGGCGCGATTTTACGTTCACCGGGAAATTCCGCTATCACAACCAGACCGGCGCGCATTTCTACCGTGACATTTTCTCTCGTTCCGAAGCCACCAATTTTCGCGGTCGTGACAAGGAGCTCAGTCCCCTCACCAGTTATACCTTCAAGCTCAAGGCGAGCTATGAGTTTCTCAACGACGATGGCAATGACTGGGGCTTCATCAAGAAAGCGAGCGTAACAGCGTCGATCGATATGTTGCACGTCGACTACGATGACTTTTCCGACCTGACGGCCGCCGCTCCACTGGGCAGCGAGCCGCTCTACCAGCTCGACGCCGACATATTCCAGGTCTTCTTCTCCTTCTGGTACTAGCTGCGGCTGCCTGCAATGTTACGATGTGCGCCGGGTCAAACGGAGCGCACTATCTATGAGTACGATCCTGGTTATCGTCGCACTGGTCCTGGTGGCCGGTGCCGTCGTCTACAATCGCCTTGTCGGCAGCAGGAACCAGGTTCGAACAGCCTGGAGCGACATTGACGTACAGCTGCAGCGTCGCCACGACCTCGTACCTCGACTGGTTACCGCGGTCGATCAATATGCGGGCTATGAAAAAGCCACACTTGAGGCGATTACCGAGCTCAGGCGGGAAGCCATTCGAACGGCCGACGTCGAGGCGCGCGGGGCCGTTGAAGAAAAGCTGGGAGAAGGTCTTGGACGCATTATTGCGCTGGCCGAAAACTATCCCGATCTCAAGGCCAACGAAAATTTTCTTCACCTGCAAGGTGAGCTGGTCGAGACCGAGAACTTCCTGCAGTTTGCGCGGCGCTACTACAATGGGTCGGTCCGTGACTACAACACGATGACTGAAACCGTGCCGAGCAATTTCGTGGCGCGGTTGTTCAGTTTTTCGCCGAAGCCCTTCTTCCAGAAATCGTCCGATGAAGCAGCCAACGTGCCGCTCGTGAACTTGGGATCCGTCGAATGAAAGTCCGCTTCCTGATCTTGCTGGTGGCGCTGTCGTCGGCCGCGAATGCCGATGAACGCATTTTAAGTTTTCACAGCGATGTGCGCGTCATGGCGGACGGAATGATTGAAGTGACCGAAACCATCCAGGTGCGTTCGGAGGGCAATCAGATACGACGCGGCATTTACCGGGACTTCCCGGTCGAATACCAGGACAGGCTCGGCAACGACTACCGGATCACGGTTGAGCCGCTGGTTGTCCTGCGGAACGATTCGCCGGAAGCATTTCATGTAGTCCGGCACCGGCGCGACGTTCGTACCTATTTCGGCCGGTCGGATCGCTTCATAGAGCCGGGTGTTCATACGTATACCTATCGCTATCGTGCGAATCGATTGCTGGGCTTCTTCGATGAACACGACGAGCTGTACTGGAACGTCACTGGCAATCGCTGGGACTTTCCGATCGACAAAGCCAGTGCGAGTGTTCACTTTGATTTCGAAGTGCCTCGAAACAAAGTGCTGGTGGAGGCCTACACCGGGCCGTTGGGGTCCAAAGAGCAGGAGTACAGCCGCTACATGGATGAATCCGGCGCTGTGCACTTTGCCGCGGACAAAGCGCTGCCGGCTGCACACGGGCTGACCGTTGTTGTTGGCTGGCCGAAGGGCCTTGTCGACGAGCCGGGTTCATTCCAAAGGTTGAAATGGCTGCTGAGCGACAACGCCAACCTGGTGACCATCGTTATCGGATTCCTGCTGCTGCTGGGTTACTACATTCCAGTGTGGCTTGCCTATGGCAAGGATCCGGACGAGGGCGTTGTCGTGACTCGGTATCAGCCGCCGGAAGGGTTCTCGCCAGCGTCGCTACGCTACATTCGCCAGATGTACTACGACAACAAGACGATGACCGCTGGCGTTGTTAGCCTGGCGGTCAAGGGGTACCTGCAGATCAGGAACAAGGGGGGTACCCACAGCCTTAAGAAAACGGAATCCGATGCTCCGCGTGCGCCGCTGGCGACCGGTGAAAAAGAATTGTATGAGGCACTGTTCAAGAAGCGCGACACGGTAACGCTGGAGAACTCGAACCACGGGGTTCTCGGCGGGGCGCAAAGCGCGCACAAGAATTCACTCAAGGATGACTACAAGCAAAAGTATTTTCGGACCAACGGGCTGTTCAACATCCCGGGCATCCTCATTGTGTTGTTGACCGCACTCGTATCATTCAATGTTGGAAGTGGACCGACCAAGATGTCGTTCCTGTTGCTGATGCTGCTGTTTCCCGTGATGGGCGGATTTGGCTACCTGATGAAGCGACCCACGCCTCGGGGCCGCAAGGTTCTCGATGAAATGCTCGGGTTCAAGGATTTTCTGGAAGTCGCCGAAAAAGACGAGCTGAACCTTCGCAATCCGCCCGAAAAGACGCCGGAGCTGTTCGAAGCCTATTTGCCGTACGCGCTGGCACTGGGTGTTGATCAGCAATGGTCGGAACGATTCGACAAGGTGCTTGCATCCATTCGCGGTGCGGACGGCAAGGGCTACAGCCCGTCTTGGTACGATGGGCACTGGAGCTCATCAAACCTGTCAAAAACCACGAGCGGCCTGTCGAGCGGCCTGAACTCGGCGCTTGGATCATCTGTCAGCCCGCCCGGCTCATCGTCCGGCGGCGGGGGCGGCGGATCGTCGGGTGGCGGTGGCGGCGGCGGTGGCGGCGGCGGTGGCGGCGGCGGATGGTAAGCAGCAGGATGAGGAAAGGAAGCCAATGAATCAAACAATCTATCGCCGGCAATCGAACAGCGCGATTCCGGACGTCATATTTGTACTGTTGATCACCAATGGGCTGGTTTTCGCCCTGCAGCAATTCTTTCCCGGTGTGACCGGTCGCCTGCTGGCGCTTCAGCCGATTGTCGATCATCCCCTGTACGAGTTTCCGCCGTTTCTGCCATGGCAGCTCGTGACCTACGGCTTCATGCACGATACCCGCTCATGGATGCACATCATCTTTAATATGTTGATGCTCTGGATGTTCGGTCGCGATATCGAACGACTGATGGGTGCCCGCCGATTCCTGACCTACTACATGGTCTGCGTCATCGGAGCCGGAATCGTGCAGCTGCTGGCAGGTGTCATCCAGGGGTGGGGCGTGCCCACGGTAGGCGCCTCGGGCGGCGTGTTCGGGATATTTCTGGCCTATGCCATGGCGTTTCCCAACCGTCGCGTGATGCTGATGTTCCCGCCGATCCCGATGCCCGCGAAGTATTTCGTGATCCTGCTCGGCCTGTTCGAGCTGACCATGGGCTACAGCGGTGCCGCACCCGGCATCGCGAACTTCGCGCATCTCGGTGGTATGCTTTTCGGCTACGGATTGATCAAATACTGGGCCAGCCAGCGCCGGTAGTTTGTAACCATTTTGGGCCCCGGTGCATCTAAAAGGGGTCAAACAGGGGAGAGACATGTCTATCAAACGCAGAGAATTTCTGGGTACGGTCGCGGCGGGCAGCGCTATTGTCACTATGCCGGGCTTTCTTTCGGGCTGTGGTATCCAAAGTGCGACCGCCTTGTCGACGGCGACGCCTGAGAACCCGTTTATGGATTGGTTTGGTGTTGACCAGCCCACGGTCGCCCGGGTGATGTCGGAATTGACCTCGCGCGGTGCGGATACCGCGGACCTGTATTTTCAGCACAGCCGAAACAATTCACTGGTACTCGAAGACGGCATAGTCAGCAACGCCAACTCAGGAATTCAGCAGGGCGTTGGTCTGCGTGTCGTCATCGGAGAGCAGACCGGCTATGCGTTCACCGAGGATCTGACACTGCCGTCTATGCTGGCCGCGGCACGAACGGCCTCGGCGATTGCCTCGGGCGGACGGGTCGTAGCACCGCAGCAGTTCAATCCGCTCGCAACTGGCAACCTCTATACAACGACGGTGCCCTGGGCCGATGTCGGCGTGGAACAGAAGCTGCCGGTCATGAAGTACATTGAAAAGCAGGCGAAATCGAAAGACCCGGCGATCGAAAAAGTGGCTGTCTACTGGGCGGATGGTGACGAACGGGTGATGATCGCGACGCTCGATGGAAAGCTGGTCACCGATCACCGTCCGATGGCGCGCGTCACCGTTGTTGTCACAGCCAGGAAAGGCGAGGAAACGCAGACCGGTTATTCAAACATCGCGGCACGGGAAGAGTTCTCCTGGTTCTCCGAAGACCGCCTGTCAGTGATGGTCGACGAAGCCGTCGATCGCACGTTGATCCAGTTCGAGGCACGCCGCCCGCCAGCCGGCGAGATGCCAGTTATTCTCGCGGCCGGTGCGAGTGGCATCCTGCTGCACGAAGCGATCGGTCACGGCATGGAGGCGGATTTCAATCGCAAGGGCACGAGTATTTACTCGGACATGATCGGTAAGAAGGTTGCCGAACCCTTTGTCACGGTCGTTGACCAGGCGGATATTCCGCGCGAACGCGGCGCGCTGAACTACGACGACGAAGGCAACAAGGCGGGCCGGACCGTGATGGTCGAGAACGGCATTCTGAAGTCCTATCTGCATGACCAGATCAGTGCCAAACAGTATGGCCTGAAGGCCACCGGGTCGGGACGTCGTGAGTCGTATCAGTATGCGCCGATGCCGCGCATGAGCTGCACCTTCATGGAAGACGGACCGCATACGAAAGAGGAAATTATAGCGTCGGTTGATCGCGGCATTATTTGTGAGACCTACACGAATGGCCAGGTACAGATTGGCGCGGGCGACTACACGTTCTACGTCAAGAACGGCTGGCTCGTTGAAAATGGCAAAGTCACCGCCCCGATCAAGGACGTCAATATCATCGGCAACGGACCCGAGTCCCTGAAACGCATCACGATGGTCGCCAATGATGCGCGACTCGATACCGGTGGATGGACTTGCGGCAAGAACGGTCAAAGTGTGCCGGTGTCGCAAGGCATCCCGACTGTGCTGGTCTCCAACATGACAGTGGGAGGCGAAAATGCGAGCTGATGAACTGAAGCAGGCCGAACACGCGATTCAGATCGCAAAAGCGGCCGGCGCTGACGACGTGGTTGCCACCGTCAGCCAGAGCAGGGACGTTACTTTCGAGTATCGCGACGGCGCACTGGAGAAGGTCAAGGACACAACGTCGCAGGGCCTGAGTATCCAGGTTTATGCGGACGGGCGTTTTTCGAATCACCAGACGACCGACCTCAAACCGCAGCGCCTGAAGAGCTTCGTTGCCGAAGCGGTAGCGATAACGAAGGCACTGGAGCCGGATGAATTCCGGCAGATCACGCCGCCGGAATTGTTTGAAGGTCGCCCGGATATCGACCTCGACCTGGTCGATCCGAACGTCGCCAAAATCAGCCGCGAACAACGCCTGGCCTGGTGCGAAGCGATCGATGCGATTGCGACAGATCACCAGAAAGTAATTTCGGCGACCGCCGGTGTCTACGACGGTACCTACGGTTCGACGACGGTCAGCAGCAACGGGTTTTCCGGCAGCCGTGAGTCAACCTATTGCTGGTACGGGTCGGAGATCACGCTGAGGGACCAGGGCGACAAGCGCGCCGAAGACAGTTTCTACGTCGGCAGCCCGCATATCGAGACCCTGCCGGATGCGGCGACCGTGGCCGATACGGCGCTGCAGCGCGTGTTGTCGCGACTGAACTCGGAAAAGGGTCCGACGGTCAAGACCACAATGGTCGTCGATTCCCGCGCGGCTTCGTCGCTGATCGGACGATTGCTTGGCCCGGCAAATGCACGACGTGTGCAGCAGGGTCAGTCCTACTGGAGCGAGCTTGTTGGTAAGAAAGCCTTCAGCGACAAGCTGACCATTATTGATGATCCGCTGATCAAGCGCGGTTTTGCATCGCGTCATTTCGACGATGAGGGAATCGCCGCAAAAGTCATGCCGGTCGTTGAGAGTGGTGTCGTCAAGAATCTTTACGTCGATACGTACTACGGCCGCAAGGCCGGACTGGCGCCGACAACCGGATCCCCTTCGAATCGACGCGTTGGCACCGGCTCAATGTCGCTGCAGGCACTGTTGGCGGACGTCGGCTCCGGTGTTTACGTCACGTCCTGGCTGGGTGGCAATGCGGACAACACCACCGGCGATTTTTCGCTTGGAATCCGTGGCCACATGATCGAGAACGGTCAGATCGGCCGGCCGGTTGGCGAGATGAACGTGACGGGCAATTTGCGTGATCTGTTCAGCCGTCTCGAGATGACCGGCAATGACGTGTACCCGTATTCATCAACGCTTTCGCCGTCGCTGGTTTTTTCCGGCGTCGATTTTTCGGGCGTCTAGGCGGCGTCAGGCAGACAGGCCGCCGTCGATCGGAATTGCGGCGCCGGTGATCTGGCTCGCCGCATCGCTGGCGAGAAACAGTACCAGTCCGGCGACTTCCTCCGGTGTTGCAATGCGGCCGTTCGGGCTGGACTCGGCCACTTCGGCGAGATACTCATCGACGTCCTGTCCGGTCTGTTCCGCGCCGGCGGCCAGCATCGGCGTATCAACTCCGCCCGGGCACACTGCGTTAATGCGCACACCGTCGGGGGCCGCGTCGAGCGCCATCGCCCTGGTCAGCATGATGAGGCCGCCCTTGCTTGCACAATAAGCAACCGCGCGCGCACCGGCCCTGAGGCCCCAGTCCGACGAAATATTGATAATGCTGCCGCGTGTTTTTTGCAGATAAGGCAGGACAGCCCGGCTCAGGTAGAACGGAATATCGAGATTGATCGACAGCGTATCTTCCCAGGCCTCGTCGCTGGTCGCGATCGCGTCGCCGCGCACCAGGATGCCGGCAGAATTGACCAGGCAATCGATGTTGCCGAACTCATCAATGGTGTCGGACACCAGTTCGTCACATTCCTCGGACTCGGCAAGCTCGCCCGCCCAGATCGCAATCTGGTCCGAGACGTCAGCGACTTCCTCCAGCCGACCTTCGTCCCGCCCGGCCGCCATGACATCCCAACCGGCTTCGGCGAATGCAATCGCGGTGGCCGCGCCTATGCCGGAACTGGCACCAGTAATCAGGGCTACGCTCATTATCTTTCCCACAGACACGGTTCGTGTTATCCAGTGTATCTCATGAGCCGCAACGATTCGTTATTGCCGCTGGGATGGCGCACGCACTTTCAGGTCCAGGTCGACGAGGCTGAGGATTTGGAGGCGGCACGGATTACCGCTGTACACCGCAATCGTGTCGAAGCCGTCGGCGCCGAGGGCAGTTTGTCGCTGGAGCTTGGCGGTCGAAGCCGCGACATGGGGCTTACAGTGGGCGATTGGGTTTTACTCGATCCAGCAGCGGAACGCATTGTCCGACGACTTGACCCGTTTGGCGTTTTTCAGCGCCGCGCGGCCGGTACGACGGGCGATATTCAACGGATTGCGGCAAACGTCGACACCTTGTTCGTCGTCACGTCGGCGAACCGGGATTTCAATGTGGCGCGCTTGGAGCGCTATCTTGCGGTCGCGCACGATGCCGGCGCGTATCCGGTTATTGTGATTACGAAAGCCGATGCCGTCGAGACGGTTGATGAATTTCTCAAGGTCGCGCGATCGGTGTCACCCGGCATTGTGGTCGAGGCCCTGGACGCGCGCGATCCAGCGCAGGTGCTCGTGCTGCAGGACTGGTGCTCATCCGGGCAGACTGTGGCACTGGTGGGATCGTCCGGTGTGGGCAAGTCGACCCTGATCAACACGCTGACCGGCGCCAGCCAGCACACCTCAGCGGCGCGCGAGGATGATCAGCGCGGACGTCACACAACAACAAGACGATCAATGCATGCGCTTCCGGGCGGCGGATGGCTTATCGATACACCCGGCATGCGGGAGCTGCAGCTGGTTGATATCGGCGCTTCGCTAGGCGATGTCTTTGCGGATATTGCCAATCTTGCCGAGCAATGCCGGTTCCAGGATTGTGAACACAACGCGGAGCCCGGGTGCAAGGTACAGGAGGCAATCCAGAACGAACATCTTGATGCTGACCGGCTGCGTCGTTATCGAAAATTGCTGGCTGAGAACCGGCGCAATTCCGAGTCGATGGCCGAGAGGCGTTCGCGCGACAGGCACCTTGGCAAACACTACAAAGTTATCCAGTCTGAAACCCGCCACCGCAAAGAGGGAAAGTAGGATGTCGGCACACATCGATCTGAATGCGGATCTCGGCGAAGGCGAGTCCTGTGATGCCGAACTTTTAAGCATCGTGACGAGTTGCAATATCGCCTGTGGCGGACACGCGGGGGATGTTGGCCGCATGCGCGAAACGGTCGAGGCAGCGCTTGGCAGGCAGGTTGCCATCGGCGCACATCCCTCATATCCGGACAGGGAGGGCTTTGGTCGTCGCAGTCGATTCATGGCGGGCGACGCCCTGTTGGCATCCCTCACGCAACAAATCGAGACGCTTCGCGAAATCGCGTTGCGTTGCGGCGCTGAATTGCGGCACATCAAGCCGCATGGAGCCCTCTACAACGATGCCGCATGCGACGCCGATCTGGCTGCCATCGTTGTGAGTGCAATGCGGCAGGCATCACCTGATGCGGCGCTCGTGGGTTTGCCCAACAGCGAACTCGAGAGGGCGGCAAAGCGCCACGGCCTGAGATTTGTCGCCGAGGGTTTTATTGATCGCGCCTATCGGCAGGACGGCCAGTTGAAACCGCGATCCGAACCGGGTGCGGTCCTTGAGGACGTCGATGAGATTGTTCGGCAAGCACTGAATCTCGTCGGTACGGTCGATACGTTGTGCATCCACGGCGATACCAGCGGCGCCGTTGTTGCAGCAGGTGCGGTTCGCGAAGCGCTACA
>JAUHYO010000269.1 GCA_030426325.1 Gammaproteobacteria bacterium
CACATAAACTTCGGGGTGCAGATGCCACGCCGGTTTGCCCCGTCGCGATACCACAGAGAACTAATTGCCACTGATTGCGCGGAGACCTCGCAGGAGAAAAGCTATGGCCAATGGAAAACTGTACCGGCTGTCGGCCTTCGCTGACGGCGATACCGGGGGTAACCCGGCGGGTGTCTGGATAGGGAACGAACTACCGGACTCCCGGAGCATGCAGTCGATTGCCGCCGATGTCGGGTTTTCAGAGACCGCGTTTATTGCCCCTGTGAGCGGGGTGGATCGCGTTGTCCGATACTACAGTCCGAAGGCCGAAGTCAGCTTTTGCGGCCATGCGACGATTGCCTCCGGCGTCATTCTGGGCCGTGAGGAAGGTGAGGGCACCTACAATCTGGCTACGGCCGTCGGTATCGTTCCGGTGAGTGTCCGGCACCGGAACGGACACATGGAAGCATCGCTGGTATCGGTCGATACCCAACACGAGATGGCGAGCGACGAGCTTTTGACGTCGGTGCTGGCCGCATTGCGTTGGGCAAGCACAGACCTTGATTCCTCCATTCCTCCCGTCAAAGCCTATGCGGGTGCCTGGCACCTGGTACTGGCTGCCGCAAGTTATGAGCGGCTCGAAGCGCTCGACTACGATTTCGACGCGCTCAAGGCCATCATGCTTCGTGACAACCTGACTACATTGCAGCTGATATGGACCGAGAGTGACACGCTCATTCATTCGCGCAATCCGTTTCCTGTGGGCGGTGTTGTCGAAGATCCGGCGACCGGTGCATCGGCCGCAGCACTGGGTGGGTATCTTCGTGACTCCGGACTACGCGATGCTCCCTTCAGTTTCACGATTCGTCAGGGCGTCACGCTGGGGCGGCCCAGCGTGCTGACCGTGGATGTGCCTGCGCAGGGCGGTATCACCGTGACGGGTTCTGCAATAGACCTGTAAGGCCTGCACGGCACGGCTTGATTGTTGACATCAGTTAACAATCAATTTCCTTTTACCCGGATTATCAACTCACAGAAACAGCGTAACGTCTGAACTTCGAACACCAGTCAACTGTTTGGAGTGATCATGACTAAATCTGTGAGTCAGTACGTCGGCCTGATCGAGCCGGGCATTGCAGCAACACAATCCGGCATTGAGCTGCTTCGCGGCATGCTCGATGAAAAGTATCCGGCCCCGCCATCCAATGAAACATCGGGAATCTGGCCGCTCTCTTTCGAGGTGGGGCGCGTTGTCTTCGAGGGACAGCCGTCCGCCAGGTTCTACAACCCCATGGGCACGGTCCACGGGGGCTGGATTTCAACACTGCTGGATACCGCGATGGCTTGCGCCGTGCAGTCGTCACTTGCGGCCGGGCAGCGATACACCACGATTGAAATGAAGACCGTGTTCGTCAAGCCCGTGCACGAAAGAACAGGCGCATTGCGCTGCGAAGGTGTCTTGCTGCATGCCGGTCGCCGTGTCGCACATGCAGAGGGCAAGGTCTTCGACCAGCAGGGAAACCTGATTGCTTACGGATCCGAGACCTGTCAGATCTCGGAAATCAAAAACTGAAATTCGAATCCAGAGGAGAATCGAAATGAAACCTTATGACGTTAAGAAAGCCAACGAATATTTTCGCGACAAGATGTCGTTCACGACCGGGTCGCACGAGCTTGAACTGCTCGTGAACAGCCGCAAGGACCCGGATAGTTACCAGGTCATCGATGTGCGATACCCGGCGGATTTCGCGGCCGGACACGTTCCAGGCGCCATCAACCTGCCGAAGGGCAAATGGCAAAATCCAAAAGGCCTGAACAAGAACGCAACGCTCTACCTGTATTGCTACAACCAGACGTGTCACCTGGCAGCCGAAGCAGCGGTTGAGCTTACTGAACAGGGCTACCGAGTCATCGAAGTTGAAGGTGGCTGGGATACCTGGGTCAGGAACGGCTACGGAATTGAAGTTTTGGGCAAATCAGCCTGAGGACACGACAATGAACTTTTACTCAAACGTAGCATTAGCAACGGCAATTCTGAGAATCAGTCTCGGCGTCATGTTCGTTGCACACAGCATTGTGTTGAAGTACTTCGTTTACACGCTCGAGGGTACAGCCGCCTTTTTTGAATCCATCGGGCTGCCTGCCTTTCTCGCCTACGTTGTATTCCTGATGGAGGCAATCGGTGGCGTGCTCCTGATACTCGGCATTGGCAGTCGTTGGGTCGCGTTGGCGCTAATGCCCATCCTGATCGGTGCGGTCTGGGCTCATTCCGGATTTGGCTGGGTTTTCTCCAATCAGAACGGTGGCTGGGAATACCCCTTGTATCTGATCGTGCTGGCAGGCGTACAGGCGATGTTGGGAGACGGAGCGTTCGCGCTCCGTCTCACGCGTTTAAAGCCGAACTCGTTTACGCCAGTGACTCGGGTGTCGGAGCCTGGCCGTGCAAGCGCAGTATCACGCTAGGGGTTTGGATCGACCGCACGACTCAATGTAATCCGCCTGAAGGCAACGGACACATAGTCGCCATTGGCTTTGTCCGTTGCCCAGTGGCCGGTGCCGGCGCAGGCCGGGTACCAGAAAGCCGGATCGTCATTTGTGCTGCACTGGTTATAAGCGCCGGCTTTGAAATACATCGCATCCCCTGAGTAGCCCTCCGGATGGTCCTTCTCATCAACCTCGCCGTTCGCATCGATGTTGTTCGATAAATCAACCTGGTACCGGACGGTCCGCGCCGGGTCGGCCGTTCGAAATGTCAGGTACATGATGTTCTCATAAACGTCAATGTTGTAATTGAACAGCTCGCCAAGTGCGATGCCCTCAGCGCCCGGATCGTCGGGATTGTCCCAGGTATTTCCCCAGACGGGGAAGGCAATATCCCGCCGATCGGGGTTGTCCTTTTCAAGGTTTCTTTCGTAGGTCCAGAACACGGAACCGGTTTCATGATCAGGCCATTTTTTGTAATAAATCTTTATTGGCTCATTGCCCCTACCGAATCCCTTGCCCTTGTTAATAATGCCTTCATCCTTGTCGGCATGAATCTGCCCAACAACGACAGAGAAAGCCGGTTTTTTGTCCGGGTATTTTGCGTTTCTTGAAACGTGCAGCACCGCCAGCGTGGATTCCAACTGGCCGCCGATGTCTGCAAAATTCCTGGAGTAGCGGTTCGCTTTGAGCGCGAAATTATTCTTTGGGTCGTGCGTACCGATTCGGGTGTTCGTGCCGCGGAACATCTGTCGCAGTTCACTGCGTGTGTTTGTGGAGCCCCCCGTCGTTGTCGCCTTGTTCGGCGCCGTCATCACAAGCAGCCCGGACTCGTCGACATAAAAGAAGTCCGGATGGGAGAAATCGGATAAGGACCGGACATCGACTTCGTCGACTTTGCCGTCTTTGTTGTCGTCCGTCGGCAATGTCAGCTTCCAGAAACGCAGGTCAAACTTTTCGCCCGGGACGTCGCTGAACGCGGCGGACCACATCAGTACCAGCGGCAGGATTGCCAGCAGGGGACAGCATTTGGATCGCAGAAATAGCATTGGCAGGGTTTCCCGGCGAATTGCGGGTCACGAATCCGCGTACATTGGTTTTTATAGAGTCTACCGCGTCAGGGAAGTTCGTGAAAATCGGGGTGGCGACAGAACGCCAGGGTGTTGATATTCGGTCGCGGGAGGCGCCTCATTGCGCGGGCCTGATTAGAGATCAGTTGTATACTCGTTTCGGCGTCAGCACCGGCTGGCGAACATCGACTCTTTCGGGGAAATGTCATGAATCGAATTATTGCTGGATCGTCCATCGCTTGTTTATTGCTGCTTTCCATTTCCGTTGCCTATTCGACGGATGACGTTGTACATCCGGCCAAGATATCGAGTGCCGATCAAAGCGGTTCAATATTCGAGCGGCCTGACACCGTAAAACATGAGCGCAAAGGCAATACAACGCTGGATGTCACGACAATGCTCAGCAGCGACAAGAAGTTCGCGTCCGGCATGTACCAGTCAGGCAAGACCCGCTTCGAAATCCTTGAGCCTTATGGCGTCGATGAGTTCATGTATTTCATCGAAGGCAGTGTCACGCTGACATCGTCAGATGGGTCCGAAATGACGATCGGTGCTGGCGAAGCCGTCACCATTCCAAAAGAATGGACCGGTACCTGGGATACCAACGGCTACACCAAGATCTGGGTGATCTATTCCGAAGACGGGTCGGGCCTGGAGTAAGGCGCCACGATAAGTTAAATACGAATCATTTGCGTTTGAGAATAGATCGCATTAAGCTCGCTGCCTCACTGTTTTGAGGTAAAAAAGCATGAAGATCTACGCACCCTGGCTTGGCCTGGCCCTGCTGGTTTGCGCCGCGCCGGCGCGGTCCCAAACACCCGACATCGAAGAAATCTGGGCGATCGTCCAGCAACAGCAGGCGGAAATCGACGAGCTCAAGCAACGGCTGGCCACCGCCGACGCACAATTGGCCGCGGCTGAGCAAAAAGTCGAGGCCACTGGCGACTACCTGGAAACGATGGTGCTCCCGGAGGCCGGATCACGCACCCAGATCGGTGGTTACGGCGAGCTGCACTACAACAACCAGGATGCTGACGACAGTGCACAGG
>JAUHYO010000270.1 GCA_030426325.1 Gammaproteobacteria bacterium
GGCGATGTATATTGAAATGATCGCCGCGGCTGCTCGCGAAAAGCTCAACTGGGGCCAGTTGAGCATAAAGTCCCTCGTATTCGAGCGCCCAATGCTAATTGAAGCGGATGTCAGTCGCATCGTCCAGGCGATACTGGTACCGAATGACAGTGATGGCTTCAATGTCAGTATTGTCTCGGCAGCTGAACGCGACGGTATTCGCGGCGAGTGGATGTCCCACATGTCTGCAACGGTACATCGGCTGACTGAATCGGGCGAAGTACCAGGGTCTGATTTGGATGCTCAATTGTCGCCGAATGCAGAGATGATCGATGTCGATGCGCTCTATGCGGGGTTGGAGTTGCGCCGTATCGATTACGGTCCACAGTTCAGAACCTTGCAGAGCTGCCGTATTGATGGCGATCGGCTTGAGGCTGAGGTGTGTCTGCAGACAGCGGTGTCCGGGGATGCCGATCACTTTATTGCACATCCGACACAACTTGACGCCGGATTTCAGGCTCTGGCCGGATTCGAAAAAGAAAGCGAAGACGCATCGTCTACCTGGTTGCCGTCGGTCATTGACGAAGTCAATTATCGCGCGCCGTTGTCCAAAGAGTGCACGTTGCGTGCGAGTTTCATCGTCGACGAAAGCGGCAGCGAGGCAGTTGCCAATATCAACTTTTATGACGAGCACGGACGACGGTGTATCGAGTTTGGCGCCTATCGGTCAGCCAGGGTAGACGAGTCATTGCTGGCAAGGGCGATCGGGGTCGACGTTGCTGATCTTGTTTACGACATCGACTGGGAGTTGTTGTCATTTACCGGTCTCGACGAAAATGCGCCCGCCGGTCAGCGCTGGTTGCTTATGGAAGACGATGGAGGTGCTGTTGCCGCATTGTCTGCGTACCTGGAAAATTTGGGTGCTACCGTTGACGTCGTTCGCCAAGCGGATGTTGCCACTGGCGAATTGGCTCGGGCCCTTGCTACAGGGGTTCGATACGATGGGGTCATACACGGCTGGTCCATGAATGCGGCGGCAACAGAGAGTTCTGCCGCGACATCGATCGTCGATGATGTCGTCAAATCGCATTTGTCACTGCTATCTGTATTGACGTCCGGTCGGTTGGCTGATGATGCCAGTATTGTGCTACTGACCGAAGGCGCAACCGGACCCGGGCTGGCGTCACCGTCGAACTGGCATTCGGGTGCCGCTATAGGGAGTCAGCTCTCGATCGTTCAGGCCGAAATGCCGTCGTGTCGCTGTCGAGTCATCGACCTGGATCCGGGGATTTGCCCTGAGGCAGAGACACTCGGGCGCCTGATTCTTGATGATTCGAAGGAAGACCGTATGGCAATTCGCGAAGGTCAGGTCTATGGCGCGCGTCTCCGCCACCCCGCCGTAGCGACGCTCGATCCGGATCATCGACCGCCACCCGCTGCCGAAAACTACCGAATTGCCATCGCCGAACGAGGGACGCTTGACGCGCTGGAGTATCGACAGGCCGAGCGGGCCGAACCAGGGCCCGGCGACGTAGAAATCAGAATTCGAGCCACTGGCCTTAACTTCAGGGATGTATTGAACGTACTCGGCATGTACCCGGGTGACCCTGGGCCGCCTGGAGTGGAAATTGCGGGCGAAGTTGTCCGAGTGGGATCGTCAGTCACACACGTTGCTGCCGGCGATCGAGTCTTCGGGTTGGCGAATTCAGCGTTTGCTGCCTATACGACGACTCCGGCGGACGGCGTTGCGCGAATTCCGGATACGCTGAGCTACGAAGAGGCTGCAACGATTCCACTCGCATTCCTGACCGCTGAATGGGGGCTGGCGCACCTTGCAAAAATGCAGAAAGGCGACCGGGTACTCGTCCATGCCGCGGCAGGCGGAGTGGGCCAGGCGGCGGTTCAACTCGCGCTCGCGGCGGGCGCTACAGTCTATGCGACAGTTGGAAGCAAGGAGAAAAGATCGTTTCTCGAGAGCCAGGGCGTGACAAACATCTACAGTTCACGTGATGCGTCTTTTGCCGACGAAGTGCTCAAGGATACCGATGGCGAGGGTGTTGACATCGTTCTGAACGCCCTGACCGGCGATATGTTGCGTCGAAGCCTGGAGTTATTGAACGGCAATGGCAGGTTTATCGAACTGGGCAAGGCAGAGCTTCTCGACGAGACATCGCTGGCAAACGACTGGCCGGGAGTCAGTTACCATGCATTCGATCTCGGCAGCGTATTGATTGATACGCCGGCGGTATTTCGAGAGCTGTTTGAGTCTGTCCTGAACCGATTCGAGAGCGGAGTTCTCCGGCCACTTCGTACACGTACGTTTATGGTTGATCAGGTCGTATCTGCATTCCGCTACATGGCACAGGCACGGCATATTGGGAAAGTTGTCGTCACCAGTGCGTCGCAGATGCCAGGGGACGGTTTGAGCCGTTTGCGTGAGGGAACTTGCCTGATAACCGGCGCGAGCGGCTACATCGCCGGAGAACTGGCTAAATGGCTGGCCGATAATGGTGCTCGTCGACTGTTGCTAACGGCGCGCTCGAATCAAAGTCCGGAAAAACAGCCATGGGTCCAGGCGTTGGTTGATCGAGGTGTCGATGTAAGTTGGCAGGCCGGCGACATCGCGGAGCGTGAGTTTGTTGCGCGTTTACTGAGGGATGAGAATTTCGCCGGCGCGCCGTTGCGAGGAATATTTCATACTGCGGGCATTCTGCAGGATGCGATGCTTGTCGACGTTGCAGAACACGATTTGCAAAAGGTATTGGCGCCAAAGCTACTCGGTGCCTGGCATTTGCATCAGCTTAGTCAGGCTCACAATCTGGATTATTTCGTATTGTACTCGTCTGTTGCAGCACAAATGGGCGGAGCAGGACAATCGAGTTATGCGGCTGCCAACGCCGGAATCAGTGCTTTAGCGGAACGACGTCGCCGGAGTGGGTTGCCCGCGATCGCAGTCGAATGGGGCGCCTGGGGCGATGGAGGGATGGCGCAGTCACTGAGTGATGCGGAGCGAGCTATCCTCAAGCAACGCGGAATGGGTTTCCTGTCCACGGCCGATGCCCTGGAAGTGACTTCCCGACTACTCACGGGTGAATCCAGTCCACGTGCACTTGTCGCCCGATTTGAATGGTCAAAGATTCGCGCTCGCAGCAGCGACATAGCACCGTTCCTGTCAAGACTGATGAAAGGTGGTACGACGGGGGCGAAGGACGCCGGCGCGCAAGTTCGCCTGGACCTGGACGAGTTCGGCAAGCTGGATGCCGACGGTCGCATCGCAAAGGTGACAGAATTTCTCGCCTCGTTGCTTGAGATGGTTGTCGGTGCCAGACCGAGCCAGCTTGCCCCGGACACCAAACTAGCCGACCTCGGATTTGATTCGCTGATGGCCATGGAAATACGCAATCGCCTCGAGAAGGCTTACGGCCTGACTGTGCCTGTCAGCACACTTCTAGGCAGCGCAGATCTTGCAGCTCTCGTTCGAGAACTCGATGAACTGTTCCTGGCAGTTGCGACTGGCGACAAGGAAGGCGACGCGCCAGGCAAATGGGAAGAAGGCGAGATCTAGGTGAGCGAATCGTCGGCAGAGACGCGCCAGCTACTTGAAGAGGCACGTAGTGCAGGTATCAAGCTTTGGGTCGAGGGCAGTCGGCTCCGGTTTCGCGCGCCTCCCGGATCAATTTCTAATGCCTTGAAATCCCGGATGTCCGCCTCGCGCGAAGATCTGATTATTGCGCTTCGGGAAGAGGCAAATCACCAGGTCAGCGAGGCCGAACCGGCGGCCAATCAACTGGGACTCTGGTTCCTGCAACAGCTGGCGCCGGAAAACTCAGCTTACAACGTTCAGTTCTCCATCGAGGTCTTTTCGGCTGTTAGTTTGGACAGCCTGAACGAAGCATTTCAGACGGTCGTCGATCGTCACGAAAGTCTGCGATCGATTTATCCCGCCGTCGATGGTGCTCCGGTGAGAAGAATCGCCGGCCGGGTTCCCGTGGCAGTAGAAGTACACGATGTCTCTGACCGGTCTGATGATGCGGTCCGTGGCTTCGTGATTGAACAATATCGACGGCCTTTCGATCTGTCGAAGTGGCCACTGATCCGCCTGGAACTTTTCGACCAGGGTAACTCACGAAGCATACTACTGTTGACAGCACATCATTTGGTCGTCGACGGAACGGGGCTTTTTGTGCTGGTCGAGGAACTGCTGGCAACCTATGAAGCGCTGGCGGCACAAAAGAGTCCGCCGGCGCCCGCCGATGCCGCGACATTCAGTGAGTTCGTTAGCTGGCAGTCCGAGGCTTTGTCGCAAGACCAGAATGCCAGACGATATTGGAGCGATGAGCTTGAGCCGTATCCGGCACCCCTGGACTTGCCATCCGACCACGCCCGGGCAGACGTACCTGCGCTGGTTGGCAAGTCGTTTTGGCACCGGATTGATGGCGAATTATCCACACAGCTGCAGGCGATTGGCCGGAAGTCCGGCGCGACAAATTTCGTCGTTTTTCTGTCCTTGTGGTTTGCAATTTTGCATCGGTTGTCAGCGGCGGACGATGTCGTAGTTGGAACGCCCGTGTCAGGACG
>JAUHYO010000271.1 GCA_030426325.1 Gammaproteobacteria bacterium
CAATCGTACCGCCGAACAGGCAGAACGGCCGTGCCGGGAACTGACCGGACTGGTAGCCATTCTGGATTGCGCCGTAGACATTCATGCCGCCGTCGAGCGTGAAGTTGGCGGCGAGCTCCCAGCTGATCTCATCGGAGTCGTGCTTGTTGCTGAACGGTCCGCTACCGACATTCGCAAAAACGTCCTTCTTGTCTTCGGTGTAGCGCGCGCCGCCCGACAGCCGGAACGAATCCGAAACGTCGTAGCCGACATTGACGTACCCGGCAAAACTCTTGGTGTCCTGCTCGAGAATGAAAATGCCATCGGTGAAACCGTTAAACGTCGTTGGGCTCTGGAAGTTATCGCCTTGTTCCTCGAAGTGATACAAGCCCGAAACAAAATCCCACGCCCCGAAGTCGCCATTGACCTGTACCTCGAAGGACTGCTGGTTTGCCTGACCGGTTTCAGGGAACGACAGGAAGTCATCAAAGAGGCTGTCGTCATCGAGCCCTGATCGATATTCGGACGTCCTGGCACTGGCAATAATCTTCGTCGCCACGCTGTCTGTTACATTCCAGTCGAGTGTGATCGCAACGCCTGACGCAGAATTGGTTACGCGCGTCTGGCTGGCCTGCCCGGTGTTGTTATCGTACGGGTCGCTCGATACGTCAGCGTTTGTGTATCCCGCTTGCCGCAACGCACTGCTTGCCGGCAACTCATCGATCAACGTCGTGTAGGGCCGGAGGCCACCTTCGCCATCATTGGAGTCCGCTGCCAGCGTAATGGAGACTTCATCGGTCGCGTAGCGGAATGCGATACGGCCAAAGATCTCCTGGGTTTCACCAACCTTGATGCCAGCATTCGGCAGGTTCACGAAATTGCCGATGCCACCGCGGTTTTTGAAGCCGCCGGTAAATGCCATCGCAATCGTGTCGGTTAGCTGGGTGTCAACATAGAAGTCACCGTTCAGTCGTTCACGGCTTCCCGCCTCGATGCTGACACGTGCACCCGGATCGGCGCCCGGTGTTTTAGTGATGATATTGATTGCGCCGCCGATCGAGTTTCGACCGTACAAGGTGCCTTGCGGTCCACGAAGTACCTCAACACGCTCGATGTTAGAGAGGTTCCAGTTCTGGCCAACCTGTCGTCCGAGGTAGACACCGTCGACGTAGACGCTGACGCCAGGATCGGTCGTGATCAGGTGATCCTGCAAACCAATACCGCGAATAAACGGATTGGCAGAGGACGTATGCCCGGCCGAAAACTGGGTAATATTCAGGTTTGGCACGAACTTGCCAATGTCAACGATGTCGACTATGCCCTGTTGCGCGAGTTTGTCGCCCTCGAAAGCACTGATCGCGATCGGAACTTCGTAAATATTCTGTGCCCGCTTGGTTGCCGTGACGGTAATTTCGTCGAACAGGGAGTCTTCGTCCTGCGCGAGAGATACTGGCGAAAATACCAGCATAGCGGCCGCGGTCGAAGCACTCAGAAATGCTGCCTTTTTGTTAGTCATCAAGATTTCCCCCATGAGATCTTTTGTATTCTGAATCGGCCCCGGGATGCCGGGGCCCGTGTGGCAGCGATTATAGCTGAAGGCCCTACTTGTGCGCCTTGTTTTCCTGAACTAAGGTGTTCGCCATGGTCGCGAATCACGAAGCCGTAACAGACTTGCCGAGGTACCGGGCACCGGAGGACGGGCAGCTCAGCGATGAGATGCTGCAGGACTTCCGGCGGCAGGGTTGCCTGATCCTGACGGACTTTATCACGGCGGCCGAGTGCCATCGGCTGAAAGCCCGCGCCCAGGAGTTAATCGACCGGTTCGATCCATCCAGTGTCAAGAGTGTTTTCTCGGCAATGGAGCAAACGCAGCTAGGTGACAGTTACTTCGAGGAATCCGGTGACAAAATCCGGTTTTTCTTTGAGAAAGACGCGTTCAACAGCAATGGCGAGTTACGACAGTCGAAAGAGAACAGTCTCAACAAGATCGGCCACGCGATGCACGATCTTGACCCGGTATTCGATGCCTTTTCCCGAAGTGCGAAGCTTGAGGCTGTGGTGGACAGTCTTGAATACGAAACCCCGGTCATCCTGCAGTCCATGTACATCCTGAAACCACCCCGAATTGGCGGCGAGGTCTACTGCCACCAGGATTCGACATTCCTGTATACCGAGCCGGAATCCTGCACAGGTTTCTGGTTCGCACTGGAAGATGCCACGATCGACAACGGCTGCATGCATTTTATTCCCGGCGCTCACCGGGGACCGCTAAAGGAGCTTCATCAACGCGGCAGCGATGGCAAGATGGGTTTCAAGACGCTGGATCACACCCCCTGGCCAAAAGGCGCGACGCGGCCTGCAGAGGCGAAGGCTGGCACACTCGTGATCTTTGACGGCAGGGCACCGCACATGAGTGGCCCCAATCTCTCGGAGCGGTCGCGGCACGCCTATACTATCCATGTGATCGACAAGAACAGCCACTATCCCGCCGAGAACTGGTTGCAACGCGGCCCCGACCTGCCACTTCGTGGTTTCGACTAGGAACTCAATTGCTCTTTACTGACGTCATTCGCACGAAACGCGACGGTGGTTCCCTGTCGGGTGAACAGATTCAGTTCTTCGTCGACGGGCTGGCTGACGGCAGCCTGCCGGCCGAACAGGTTTCATCGCTTGCGATGGCCATCTTCCTGAATTCCATGAGCTTCGAGGAAGCAGGTCTGCTGACGTCGGCGATGGCGTCGTCCGGCACGGTGCTGGACTGGAGCAAAGAGAATCTCGACGGTCCGGTGGTCGACAAGCATTCGACCGGCGGGGTGGGCGACAAAGTCAGTTTCCTGCTCGCGCCGATTGCCGCAGCCTGCGGTTGTTTCGTGCCGATGATCTCCGGCCGTGGTCTTGGCCATACCGGTGGCACGACGGATAAAGCCGAGTCAATCCCGGGGTACAACGCGACACCGGATTTTGAGCTGTTTCGAAAAGTTGTCAGGGAAGTGGGCTGCGCGATTATCGGCCAGACCGAGGATCTCGCACCGGCCGATCGCCGTTTTTATGCGATCCGCGATGTGACCGGTACAGTCGAGTCCGTGCCACTGATCACTGCATCGATTCTCGCCAAAAAAATTGCGGCGGGACTGGACTTCCTGGTGATGGATATCAAGCTCGGCAATGGCGCATTCATGCAGTCCCCGGAACGCGCGCGTGAACTCGCCAACAGCATCATCGCGACGGCGGCCAATGCGAATCTCAAAACGCATGCGTTGATCACCGATATGAATGAGGTGCTTGGCACGACGGTTGGGAATGCCCTGGAAATACGGGAGTCGATGCAATACCTCCGCAATGAAGTTCGAGAACCGCGTCTCGACGATGTTGTGATGTCACTTTGCGCAGAAATGGTTTTTGTCAGTGGCATTGAGCCTGACCGGGAAAAAGCCCGCGCGCGTTGCGAGCAGGCGGTCAGCAGCGGAAAGGCTGCGGAAGTATTCGCACGCATGACCGCGGCGCTTGGAGGCCCAGGCGACTTTGTCGACAACTACGATGCGCACCTCGCCAGTGCCCCTGTGACTCGAGCGGTGTATGCAGACGGTGTGTTGACGGCGGTTAATACACGCGCCGTCGGTAACGCGATCATTGAACTGGGTGGCGGACGTAAAAAGGTCGGAGAACAGCTTGATTTCGCGGTGGGCTTTTCTGATTTTGCGTCGATCGGCAGCGAGCTGGATAAGAACCGGCCACTGGCTGTTATTCATGCGGCCAGCGAGGACGCAACCGCTAACCTGCTGAATGCCTGCCAAACAGGCGAAATCGCGCCCGAAAAGCGCGTGGTAATTAGCGATATTTTGACCGGATAAGTGCCTTTGATGCGGTAGACTAGGGCAACGAATAATAATAATCGGATCGGGGAAGATCATGCCCAATCTCATCGGTATTGTCGGTATCGTCGTCATACTTGGTATTGCGGTTCTATTCTCGAGCAATCGCAAGGCAATCAATCTTCGAATCGTTGGTGCGGCATTCGCACTGCAGGTTGTAGTCGCGACGATAGTGCTTTTCTGGGAGAAAGGCCGGGCGGCGATTGAAATCATGAGCGAAGGCATCATGGCCGTCATAGGGTTTTCGAAGGCCGGTATCGATATGGTGTTCGGGCCGCTAGCGAACACCGAGATCGTCGGATTCAGTTTCGCCGTTAACATACTGCCGATCATCATTTTCTTTTCAGCGCTGATGTCGATCCTGTATCACCTGCGGGTGATGGAGTGGATCGTAAAACTCGTTGGCGGTTTCCTGCACAAGGTCATTGGTACCGGTGCGGTCGAGTCAATGAACGCGGCTGCAAATGTATTCGTCGGTCAGACTGAGGCACCGCTGGCCGTTCGCCCGTATCTGAGAGGCCTCACCGAAGCGCAGATGTTTGCCGTTATGGTGTCCGGTCTGGCGTCGATTGCGGGTGCCGAGCTAGCTGGATACGCGTTGATGGGCGCAGAGCTCAAGTACCTGCTGGCGGCC
>JAUHYO010000272.1 GCA_030426325.1 Gammaproteobacteria bacterium
CCGCGACTGAAAGCTGCTGGTACAACAGGCTGCTGAACAGAATTGTGCGCAACGGACGGCACGGTATTCGGTGTTGTCTCGTCAGAAACAAAGACTCCGATCGCAACACCCAATGCGAGTGCGGCTGTTACGGCCATACCCCAAAACAGCGAGCCCGGTGTAAAGCCAGGTCGTTTCGCAGCAGATCGCCCGCGTTCAAGTGCGGCCGCGTCATCGATTGCATCGTGCCATTGCTGCACAAGATGAGTTGGCGCCTTGTACACATTGTCGCGGTGTCTGGCGATTAGTTCGTCTGTGTCATCTTTCATCTTTCTCATCCTGCAAATTTTGCATGCTGATTCGCAATTTCTTTACCGCGCGAAATACGGCCTGCTTAACACGCCCTTCATTGAGTGACAGCTCATCGCAAATTTCTTTGACTCGCCATTGTTCGAGGTGCTTCAACACAAAACACACACGTTCGACGTCGCTCAGGCGAGCCAGTGCCCCTGCGAGACTGTCTTCCAGTTCGTAATCCTCGAGCACCTGCCGCGGCTCCTCGGCGCTGGTTTCGACGTCAGATTCGAGAGGCTGAAAGACACCGGGCCGACTTTTTCGAATCTGGTTGAGCGCCGCGTTAATTGCGATGCTGTGAATCCAGGTATCCAGGCGTGCGCTCCTCTCGAACTGATGCCGCTTGTTCCAGGCGTTAAGTAGCGCATCCTGAACAGCGTCGGCGGCCATTTCCGGGTTGCGCGTTATCTTGAGGCAAGCGGAATACCAGCGGTCCGAGCGCGACGATATCGCCTCGTGAAAATCTGCTTGCGTCGGCGCTCCGCCGATAGACATTGCTGCCACCATTGCCCCTTTGATGCGCCGGGTGCCGGAAACGTTAGCAAGCCCTAGACGGCGAGGCCGGCTGCGTGGCCGGACGACCAGGCCCATTGGAAGTTGAAGCCGCCAAGGTGCCCGGTCATATCGACGACCTCGCCGATAAAATACAGGCCGGGGTGCCGGGTACATTCCATCGTTTTCGACGACAAGGCATCGGTATCGACACCCCCCAGTGTCACCTCGGCGGTGCGGTAGCCCTCAGTCGCTGCGGGTTTGAGGGTCCAGGCCTGCAAGTCGCTGGCAATCTTTTGCAACTGCTCATTGCCAATTTCACCGACTGGTACCTCTGCCACGGCCGGCCAAAACATCGCCTGAAGTTCGAGGACCAGTGCTTTCGGCAATATTTCAACCAGTATGCTCCGAAGTCGCGATTTCGGCCGGTCGCCTTTAGCCCGTCGCAACAGTTCTCCGCCATCGAAACCGGGCAGCAAGTCGATAACGATGGCGTCGCCGGGATTCCAGTAGCTCGACACCTGCAACATCGCCGGCCCGCTCAATCCCCGATGCGTAAACAACATGTCCTCAACAAAAAGTCCGGTGGCAGTCACCTTATCTCGATTTCGAATTGGGGTGACTGCCACCTTAACTTCGGTGCTGACGCCGGACAGGCGGTTGCACAGGTCGTGAATCGGGCCGGTGAAGGTGAAGGGCACGAGCCCTGCGCGGGTTTCCAGGACCGGTATGTTGAACTGGCGAGCCAGCCGATAGCCGAAATCGGAGGCACCCATCTTGGGAATGCTCAGGCCGCCGGTTGCGATGACCAGCGAATCGCCGCTGAATTTGCCAGAGCTGCACTCAAGCTGGAACGGTGCTCGTCCCGACACGGTGATATCGCTGCAATGCGTCATTATTCGAACACCGGCGTCATTGCACTCCTTTAACAGCATTGCAACGATATCTTTTGAAGTCTCGTTGCAGAAAAGCTGCCCAAGCGTTTTTTCGTGCCAGGCGATGCCGTGTTTCTCAACCAGCGCGAGAAAGTCCCATTGCGTGTAGCGACTGAGTGCCGATTTGCAGAAATGTGGGTTCGTGCTCAGGAAGTGAGACGCATCGGTATGCAGGTTCGTGAAATTGCAACGACCACCGCCCGACATGAGGATCTTCTTGCCGATGCGGTTGGAACCCTCCAGAACGACGACGCTACGACCGCGTTGACCGGCGACAATGGCGCACATCAGCCCGGCGGCCCCACCTCCAATAACCAGAACATCGGCATGATTCATGCCGCGAGAATAGCAGTGTCGGCTATACCCTTACGAGATCAGCGCCGATTTGATCGCTCAGAAGCCTCATGCGCTCGATCAGCGTCAGTTGCGATTTGTCCTCGGCAAAAATGATCTTCGTCGTAGTATCGCCACTATTCTGCAGGTCGCGAACAAAACTGTGAAGGTGATCGGTATCGATTGCGATGACGTCGAGACACAGGAGGCCGTCACCCGCGATGACCGAGACAGCGAGAACTTCGGGCTTTAATAACAGCTCTTTGCGCAAACCTTCGGCCGTTCGACTCGGAGCGCTGACTTCGACCAGTGCGCGTACGTTGAAGCCCAGGGACTCATAGTTCAGTACTTCCGCATCCTCGTTCAAAACACCGGTTCTCTTGAGTGAGGCGATACGGCGAGACACGGCAGTGCGTGACAGATGCACCATCGTGGCCAGTTCGACAGTCGTTAGTCTTGTGTTGGTGGCCAGTGCAGAAAGAATCGCCACATCGTATCGGTCCAGATAATTATTTCTTTTGTTTGAACTCACAGTCCCCCCGCGCATTCACGCACCTGTAGACCATGTGACCGCGTAGAGTTTCGCATGGTTCATTTTTTTGCTCATTCTTTTACATACAAGTGAAACTTTTGATCGATGCAAATTTTCCGCACGTTCTGCTCACGAAATATTTATCTAACGCACGTTTAGTCACAACCATTTTCCGTTTTCAGGCGTCCTAGTAAATAGACCGAATTCTCAATCACGCGCTGTCGCTTGGCGTAAATGACCAGAGGTTATAAAGATGCAGGGTGAATTAAGACAAGTTGCCGACCTGGCATTGTTTGCGAAAATCGTTCAGACCGGTGGAATCTCACGGTGCGCCGCGGACCTGGGTATGGAGCGTACCACTGTCAGTCGACGACTGGGTGCGCTGGAAAAGACGCTGGGCGTCAAGCTCCTCGATCGGTCGCCGAAGCACATTTCCGTAACGGACGCTGGTCGGCGCTGCCTGGAGCAGTGCGAGCAGCTGCTGGAATCTGCGCTCAATGCCCAATCGCTGGCGACCATCGGATCAACCATCGCGAATTCAGCACCTCTCGTCGTGGGTGCGCCACCTGACATCATCGATCGTTACCTGGAGCCGCTGTTGGCGGCCTTCGAAGAGAAAAACAGCGGTTTAACGATCGAACGTCGCCCTGTCACGATCTGGACCGAGGAGGCAATCGAATCGGTTGACCTTGGATTGACGCTTGCACCCCTGAAAGTGGCAGGTGGCTGGACCAATACAATTGCCTATGTACGGCAGTCAATTTATGCAAGCGCAGACTACGTCGCCAATCACCGGCCCATCGCAACGCCGTTCGATCTGGAGGCACATGATTGCATCGTGGAAAGCAGCGATAACGAGCGGCATTCGTGGCGTTTCGAGCAGGAGGGCAAGGTGACGACCGTAACGGTCAGGGCGAAACATGTCGTCTCGAGCTTGCTTGAGGCGCGAGAGGCTACGCTGGCGGGCCTTGGGATATGCCGTTTGCCGCAGTACCTTTGTGACGCATACCTGCAGGCAGGTCGCCTTGTGGACTTGATGCCTGCATTGGAGTCGACCGGCAGGGATGTCATTGTCATCAGTCCGCGCCAACGACAACGAAAAACCGGCACTGCGGCACTTCGTATGCACCTCGAATCCGCTTTCAGCAAGAAAGTAATCTGATTGAGCGGACGGCATGCATAAACGTTCGTCAGTCATTGCAATAGGGTGTGGCGGTTTTACTACGATAAAGAAATGGCAGCCGCATAAAAGCAACGTAGGGCGACCCCGCCGAGTTGACCATTAGTATTTCAAAATGAGGGATAACCAATGAACGCACTGAAGATAATTACTCTGAGTCTTCTGGTGAGCGCCTGTACCACCAATCCTCACGTGGTTCCGGCTGTCGCATCAGAGCAGGATGTCGTTTGCACGATGGAGAAACCGACCGGTTCCAACCGGCCAGTAAAAGTCTGTCGGCCCGCGGCGGGAACGCTTGACCGGGAGGATACAGAGCGAGACATGCGTGTTCTTCAGCGGCAAACGGAAATTCTCAGTAATCCGAACTAGAGAATACTTGCAATACCGGGCCAATGCGTTCTTGAAAGCCGGGCCTGGCGAACGGCGCTTTGTTATTGCCGCCAGAACGTATCTCGTCGTACCGCTTTTGATGCTCGCGAACATCTCGCTGATCGCCTGCGTTTCTGCGCCCGTTATCGCGCCCGATTCAACCGATGACCTGTTATCAGGCCACCTGCTGTTTGGTGAGCTTGTAAACGTATCGGATATCAATACCGATGACATCATGGCGATGAGCGATGAAATGCGTGATTACGTCCATGCGAAGGTCGGACGCGATCCGCAGGCGCGATCACGAC
>JAUHYO010000273.1 GCA_030426325.1 Gammaproteobacteria bacterium
GAACGTAAAGTGTATTGGGAAAATCGGGTGGCTCGTTGCCAAAGTAAAAGCCACGAACTGCGTAGTTTTTGTCAAGAAGGTTTCGAGCCCAGAAAGACACCTTCCAGTCTTCGTTCTCGAAGCCAATCCGTGCATTCAGCAATTCGTAGGCATTGGACTTCTGATCGTGGCTGGTATCGAAATAGAACTCGTCCTTCGCTGTCGCATCGAGCCGTGCGTAGAACCCGTTTTCGTGTCGATAGACGATGCCACCCGCGAACGTGTAGGCCGGCGCGTGCGCTTGCCGGCGTCCGCTGGATAGAGCCGCATCAAGTACGCCGATACTGCTGTACAGCTCCCATTGGTCTGATAAGAAAAGCCGGACATCGGCTTCAAAGCCAAAACTTTTTCCGTCTCCCGCATTGTCAGTAAAAAATACGAAGGACGCCGGATCGCCGGGTATCAACTGCGTCGATGTGCGTAGCTGCTGATCGATTCGCCGGTTCTGAAAGATCGAAGTGATCAATTGCAACCGTTGGTCCAACAAGTCCGCCTTCATCCCGACTTCGATGGTCCACATATTCTCGGTATCGAAGTTTCGTTTGCCAGCAGGCACCGCGCCGAGGTTGAACCCGCCCGCCTTATAGCTTCGCGACAATGTGGCGTAGAGATTTCGCCGGTCGTCGAGCATCCTGCTGATACTTAATTCGCCACCCCACATCGGCTCTGAAAGTGACGCTGTCATCCCGGTCGAATCAATATAGTCCGTCGAACGGTGCTCCAGTCGCAGTCCCGTCGACAAAGTCGTGGATTCGCCCAGCGACCAGTCGCGCTGGCCGAAAAGCGCCAGATTCATTGCTTCGTAATCACTATCTAAGCTTTCGTTGAGGCTGTCCGCAAAGTTGTAGAATGGGTCGTAGTAGTCACCCAGGTTTAGAGTTGCGACACCTTCGCTCAACTGCATCGCGTAGAGACCGAGCAGCCAGTCATCGCTGCCGACTCGAAACTCCTGGCTGATCGTATCGCGAGTCCGGTAGTTCAGGGATACGTAGTCGTATGTGACAGGCGACCAACTGTCGCTGTTTCCCCAATCGGCATCGAAGTCTAAATTGATATCCGAGCTTGCGAACGAACTGATCGACGTGAGTGTCAGATCGTTACCGGGAACCCAAACCAGCCGAAGCGAGCTGCCGAGACTGTCCTGTGTATCGCGGCCCGGCTTGTCGGACAGGACGGTAAAGGAGTTATCCAGCGCAAATGCGTCGTAGCCGTTGTCGATGTTCGAAGCGAGCAACGCAAACCGGGCCGTCAACGTCTCTGACGCGTCGACATCGACGACGGCGCGAACTGAGAGTTCATCGCGGGCATTGGTGTCGCTTCGGCCCAGGTAAGGATTGTCTCGAAACCCGTCGCTGTTGAACTGCTGCGCACTCAGCCGGAACGACACGATTTCGCTGCTACCGATTGCGCCGCCCAGCGCGGCACCAACCGACATCGTGTCGTCATCGCCAACGGATATCTCAAGTCGACCTCTGTAATCCGTGCTTGGGGCCGCCGACTGCACATAGATCAATCCGCCGAGTGCATTGGCCCCGTAACGGCTACCCTGGGGCCCGCGCAGAACTTCAACGGAATCAATGTCGAACATCGTTGCGATCGTGCCGATACCGCTGAAGTCGATATCATCGATCAGAAATCCAACGGATGGGTTGGGCGCGCCCTGGTATTGCTCGAGTTCGCCGACACCGCGAATCTGGAAATACCGGGCCCGGTGCCCGTCACCAGACCAGTTCATATTGGGTATGAGGTCAATCAGCTCTTCGAAGTGCTGAACGGAGACATCATTGACGAATTCGCCCCCGAGTACGCTGACACTAAACGGTACATCGCGAAGCGAGCGCTCTCGAAAGTCCGCAGTCACGACTATTTCGTCGATGACTTCTGTGGCCTCAAGTGGTGCGGCAACGAGCAGGAACGCGGCTACAAGCCACGATTTGTATTGGTTTGACATGATTCCCTTCCTACGCCGGCATTACCCGGTTCAGGTTCTAAGGGTTCCCGATTCGCCAGACCGCCTGGCGTTTCTCTGGATCTCAGGCCTTGACGGCCACCCCTGTGAAGGCCGGGATAATAGCAGAGTCAGTTTGGGAATGGGACGACTCTATTTAAGCCTCGCTATCAGGCTCGAGGTATCCCAGCGATTGCCACCCATGGTCTGGACCTCGGCGTAGAATTCGTCAATCAGGCGTGTGAGCTGCAACGTCGCGCCATTCTGACTGGCCTCGTCGAGCGCCATCGCAAGATCCTTGCGCATCCAGTCGACCGCGAATCCGAAATCAAATTTACCGTCAATCATTGTTTGCCAGCGATTTTCCATTTGCCAGGATTGCGCTGCGCCTTTCGAAATCGACTCAATGACAAGCGCCGGATCGAGGCCTGCTTTGACCGCAAAATGCAGGCCCTCGGCCAAGCCCTGCACGACGCCGGCAATACAGATCTGATTCACCATCTTGGCAAGCTGCCCGGAACCAGCCGGCCCGATCAGCGTCGCCGCTTTCGCGTAGCAGCCGATGACCGGCAATGCACGGTGAAAATGGTGCTCATCGCCGCCCACCATGATCGTCAGCTGGCCGTTTTCCGCCCCTGCCTGTCCTCCCGACACCGGCGCATCTAGGAATCCGACAGAACGCTCTGCGGCCGCCGCCGCAAGCTCACGAGCAACTTTGGCCGACGCTGTGGTGTGATCAACGATCAGTCCCCCGGCCGCAATCGACGGCAATGCACCGTCGTCGCCGAGCATCACTTCACGCACGTCGTCGTCGTTACCGACGCAGGAAAAAACGATATCCGCCTCTCGTGCCGCCGCTGCCGGCGTCGAGGCAATCTCGCCCTTGAATTGCCGGCCCCATTCCTCGGCCTTCGACATCGTCCGGTTGTACACGGTCACATGATGACCGTTGTTGGCGAGGTGTCCCGCCATCGGGAACCCCATAACACCCAGGCCGATAAACGCGGTTCGCATTCAGGCCGCCTTGCCTTTCTTGCGAGGGTCGAGCCCTAAAGATCGCGCGATGATTTCGCGCATGATCTCGGAGCTTCCGGCATAGATTCGAGAGATTCGTGCGTTCGTGTACATGCGGCTAACAGGGTATTCATCCATATAGCCATTGCCGCCGTGCAATTGCACACACTGGTCGGTTACGCGCGCCTCCAGTTCGCTGCAAAAAAGTTTCGCCTTGGCCGCATCTTCTGCGCTGAGATTGCCTTCATTGTGTTCCATGACACAACGATCGACGAAGGCCTGGGCGACATCCATTTCGGTGCGCATGTCAGCCAGCTTGAACCGCGTATTCTGAAAGTCGGCGATCGCCTGCCCGAAGGCCTTGCGTTCCTGCGTGTAGGTCATCGTCACGTCAAACGCGGCTTCGGCATTGGCCAGGTACTGGCAAGCGCCCAAAAGTCTTTCTTCAGCAAGAAAATGCATGAGCTGATAAAAGCCGCGATTAAACTCGCCCAACAGGTTGTCTTTTGGCACTTTGACGTTGTTGAAGAACAACTCGGCCGTATCCTGGCTCTTCATGCCCATTTTCTTCAGGTTTTTGCCGCGATCAAAGCCTTCCATGCCCCGTTCGACGACAAACAGGCTCAAGCCGTGCCGGCTGGAATCAGTGCGCGCAACAACCACGACCAGGTCCGCGAGTATTCCATTGGAGATGAATGTCTTCGATCCATTGAGAAGATAATGATCGCCTTTGTCTTCAGCCTTCGTTCGGATGCCGGCAACATCGCTGCCCGCGCCGGGCTCAGTAATGGCAACGGCAAGCACATATTCGCCGGAGATGCATTTTGGCAGCCAGCGTTGCTTTTGTTCCTCAGTGCCCAGTTCACCAATGTAGGGACCGACCAGGCGACTGTGCAATGTCATGAAAAAGCCAGGATCACCGTGTTTGGCGATCTCCTCAATCAGGATCTGCTCGTAGCGAAAATCCGGCACGCCAGCGCCGCCGTATTTCTCGTCCGCCCACATCAACAACATCCCCTGCTCACCTGCCTTCAGGAATGCCTCACGATCCACGATACCCTGTTCGTGCCATTTGTCGGAAAAAGGCTTGACCTCATTCTGATAAAACGCACGCGCTGCATCGCGAAACATCTCGTGTTCTTCTTCAAAAATATTTCGATCCATATTTTTCCTGCGACCTTCTTATCTTCCGGAAAATTCCGGGGCCCGTTTTTCAAAAAAAGCGGCAACACCTTCAGCCGCATCATCGGATTCCCGTAATTGATTCTGTAGTTCAGCTTCCATCGCGTAGCAGCTGTGAAAGTCATGATCCATTGCATGGCGCATGACTTTTTTTGTTGCGGCCAGCGAAAGCGGCGCTCGCTTGCTGAGATCTTTTGCCCAGTTGATCGCGACGTCCCGAAGTTCATCGGCCGGCGCGAGTTTGTTTGCGATGCCCAGTTCAACGCAGCGCTTGGGGCTGGGCAGGGGATGCTGCAC
>JAUHYO010000274.1 GCA_030426325.1 Gammaproteobacteria bacterium
TGGATGTCGCCATGAACTTTGTGGGGATTGAAGCAAGCGGTGCCGTGGCCGCATTGAGCCGCGAAAGCCTGATGCAAAGCGCCGATGTGCACTTTGCTGGTACCGTGATGTTCATTCGCTTCATGGCAGCGCAGATGAAGGACGGCGGTGCTATTGTTTCTACGTCGACGCAGTTGGCTCGTCTGACACCTCCGGGCCAGGCGGCCTACGCCGGTGCCAAGGCCGCGGCGGATCACGCGGTGCGTATTGCAGCCAACGAGTATGGTAAATCCAATATCCGTATCAATAGCATTGCGCCGGGCTTTACACCCTCGGCCATGACCGAAGCGTACCTGCAGGTGCCCACGATCGAACCGGCGTTTCTGCGTGAGCTGGCCATGCCCCGACTGCCGACGGTGGAGGATATTGCCGAGGCCGCTGTGTGGTTGTGCAGTGACGGTTGCTTCGTGACCGGTGACGTCCTCGATCTCTCGGGCGGGCAGACGCTGAACCGGATTCCCACGGGCGAAGAGATGATGCGTGAGGGGTAAGGGGCCGTGATCAAGCTCATTACGCTGCTGCACCGCAAGCCGGGCATGACTCGCGAGCAGTTCATCGAACGCTACGAAAACGGTCATCGCGAGATTGGCGAGAAGTGCCTCAGTGGTCATGCAGTGCGGTACGTGCGTCGTTATACCCGGGCGGTGGCCTCCGAGGTGTTGTCTGACGCGGACCTGCCTGCCGATGTGGTGATGGAAATCTGGTTCCCCGATCAGCAGACGTTTGACGATGCCATGGTGCGGTTGTCGACACCCGAAGCCCAGGCTGAGATCGTTGCCGACGAAGAGCAATTGTTTGACCGCGAGCGCATGGTCAGTTTTGTTGTGGACGAATACGAATCGACGTTGGATTGAGTCTGGCGTCAAACGACAGGATACTGATCGATGGATAGAGCGGTAGTACTTGCACGCCACCCTGAGGGCGCGATAGGCGAAGCGGACTTCGCCGTTGTCGAGGTTCCGCGGCCCGCGTTGCAGGATGGATTTTTTCGTACCCAGAACCGTGTTCTGTCTCTGGACGCGGGGTTTCGGCAGTGGATGAATGCCGGCGCCGGCGCAATACAAAGCGAGTTTGCCGACGCTGATTGCCATGCCGCCGGCACCCTGGTCGCCTATGCCGAGTATTGCCTCGTTATCAGTGACGACCATCAATCGCACGTCCGAAAACGGCGCGGCTTTCCGAATCACCTCTTCAATCCGGCCCCGGAAGTCCGGTGTAATGAACAGTCCGCGGCCACGGCGGAAGACACGAGAGTAATAACGCGAGGCCTCGCCAACGGTCGGCGTATAAACGATCGGCATGATTTCTGCGAGATGATTTTCAAGCAGCTTGTAAAACAGCACTTCATTCCGATCCTGGAGCATGGCGAGGCTGATGTTGCGACCGACATTGTCGCGGTTGTAGAAAATGGATTTAAATATGCGCTCGGCCTGCTGCTCAATATCATTGTATTCCGCCGGCAAAAGCCCTTCGATACCGAGTTCCCGGCGCTCCTCGTGCGTAAAGGCTGTGCCTTTGTTGTACAAGGGGAATCGCAGCAGATCGGGACCCTGTTTTCCGACGCGCAACGTATCGCCGTCACCTTCGCGCATCAGTTCAAATTTTTCCATGTCGTTAGATTCCTTTGATACGAATATCCGGTCCATGCTCGTCAAACTCGATGTGGGCCCGGACGTCATAAACCTGTTGCATTAATTCGGCGCTCACCGTATCACGCGGGCTTCCATCTGCAAGAATTTTTCCAGAGCTCATCCAGACCAGGCGATCAGCGAATCGCGTGGCCAGAGCGACGTCGTGGAGAACAACCAATGCGCCGCCACCGGCGTCGACAAATTCACGAATCAGTTCTGCAATGCGCAATTGGTGGCGAGGGTCGAGAGCAGCGACCGGTTCGTCGGCGACGAGCAGCGGCGTTCTCGCGGCCAGTGCGCGCGCGAAATGCACGCGCGCCAGCTCCCCGCCCGACAGGTTGTCAGCATTGCGATGCGCCAATTCGCGCAGCTGGCAGGCTTCAATGGCGTAGTCCACGGCCTCGGCATCCGCCTGGCTGAGGCGGCCCAGAGCCGCGCCGTGAGCGAAACGACCAAGGGCGATAATGTCAACTACGCGATTCGGCCAGGCCAGCGGTCGACGTTGAGGCAGGTAGGAAACGGTCCTGGCACGTTCGGTGGACGAGAGCGTGATCACGTCACGACCATCCAGTGTCGTGGATCCCTGGTCGGCTTCAACAAGGCCCAGCATCGCTCTCATCAGGGTGGTTTTGCCGGCACCGTTCGGTCCCAGCACCGCGATCAATTCACCCGGTCGCAACGCCAATGAAGCGTCATCGAGGAGTCTTGCATTGCCCGCAGTGACCGAAAGATTTTTCGCAATGAGCTCAGTCATAGGTCACTCGCCGTTGCATTGCGATCCAGATAAATGCCGGCGCGCCGACCAGTGCTGCCACGACGCCCAGTTTCAGTTCCGTGCTGGTTGGCATCAGCCTGACGACAATATCCGCCAGCACCAGTATCAGGCCGGCCAGCAGCGCGCTTGGCAGCAGGCTGCGGGCCGGATCGTAGTTCACGAAGGGCCGAACGATATGTGGGGCAATAATGCCGACGAAACCGATGGCGCCGGCAAGGGCAACGGCAGCGCCGGTTGCGAGCCCGGCACCGAGTACCACGGCGATTCGCTGTCGATGAAGATTCAGTCCGATGCCGCTGGCCGCTTCGTCGCCAAGAGTCAACGCCGATAATCCGCGGCGGGACATGAACAGAATGGCAAGACCAACGGCGATGAAGGGCACAGTAGTCAGCAGGTCCAAAAAGCTTCGATTTGCGACCGAACCCAGCAGCCAGTTCATCATATCGGCCAGCGAAAACGGATTGGGCGCCAGATTCAACAGCAGTGACATCACGGAGGCTGAGAAACTCGACAGACCGACGCCGATAAGTATGAGTGTTACGACTGACTTGATGCGCACGGCTGCTGCGGCGAGCAGAGCGGTCGCGAGTAGAGCACCAGCAATTGCATAAACTGGCAGCAACAGCGGTGACGTCGCCGCAAATCCGTAATAAAGCGCAAACGTGGCTGACAGAGAGGACGTTGCCGTCACGCCAAGCACACCGGGTTCCGCCAGCGGGTTTCTAAGTAAACCTTGCAGTGCTGCGCCACTGGCGCCCAGTGCAGCGCCGACGACGAATGCCGCTAGTGCACGCGGCAACCGTATTTCCCAGACAACAATGTTATCGGCTGCCGATGATTGTCCGAGCAAGGCTTTGACGACTTGCAGCAGACCCATCGGTGTTGAGCCCAACAGGCAGGCGGCGAGAATCGCAATGATGCAGCCGACGACCAATACAACGAGCAGGTGACGGGACGTCATTTCGCGGCCAATGCCTCAACGGCGTCGAGCAAGAACCATGCACCGCAGGACGTCCAGGCTCCCTGAAGCATGACTGACGTTTTTTCGCCGAGCTGTCGCCTGGCCACCGGATGTCGCATCGGACTCCACAATTCCGGGCGTATCGTATCGACATCGAAAAAAGCGGCGGCAACGACGTCCGGCTGCTCGTAGGCCAGGCGTTCCAGGGGTAGTGAGCGCCAGCCGGGCCTTGTTTCAAAATTGCGCAGGCCGGCGGCTAGCAGCATTTCATGAACGAGTGTGCCCGGACCGCTGGTCACGCCGGTCGGAGTCATGTACAGCGCCGCGCGAGATTCGCCGTCAAGTGCAATAGCCGCGAGTCGACGATCAAACTCGGCGACCATCTCGACGCCTCGTTCGGAGACACCGAGGGCATCGGCAATCGTCAGCGTCGCGTCACGTATGTCGGCAAGGTTTTCAGCGTAGGGGAGCTGCACAACTTCGATACCGGCTCGAGCAAGCAAGCTTGCTATTCGCGGACCTCCACCGTAGGAGCGCACGACCAGGTCCGGTCCCAGAGACAGTACGTCTTCAGCATGTGGACGCACCATTGTCAGGCCAGCCGCACGTTCCCGCATGTAGGAGAATGCCTTGCCGGCATCGGGTGATACCGCGAGAATACGCGAAGCCGGCAGCATCTTGAGCAGGAACTGATCGGCGCAATAGTCGAGGCTGATAACGCGCCCGGGTGTCGACTCCGCCATTGCCGGGCTGCCCGATGTAAGAGCGAGCAATACGGCAAAGAGAGTCGGGCGAATCATCGATTAGAAGCTTACACGTGCGCCGATGTATCCCGAAAGCCCCGGTGTGCCGTATCCAAGTACCTGCTGATACTGTCGATCCAGAAGGTTCTCAATGCGCGCGAACACCGTGATGTTGTCGCTCACGGTAAAACGGCTTGAAAGATCAACGCGGGTCCATGCATTAACGACCCCGGTGGCATCCAGTTCCTCGCTGTTATACCGAACCAGAAGCGTACCGGAGACCCGTCCTTCGGGATTGAATGCGAAACTCAAGTCGCC
>JAUHYO010000275.1 GCA_030426325.1 Gammaproteobacteria bacterium
TATGACATCGCCGATGATGCGTTCCGAGCGGTTGTACATTGGCGATGTGTCGAGGAGGTTGCCGCCATTCGAGGTCAGCAATTCGACGATGTGCCTTCTCAGTTCGATTTCGTCAGGTTTGCTTTCGACATCGAACACCTGGTAGGTGCCAAGCCCGATTACGGGCAGTGCTTCGCCGGTTGACGGAATGTTTTTCGTCATCATCGAACCGGTTTTCTCACCCAGCACTAGTGTTGGTGCCAGGCTGAGCGCGGATGCCGCCTTGATCAGGTCCCGGCGTGTCATCAACCTTGTCATTTGATTCCCGATTCCTTTAGTGCGCGTGCCTGGCGGCGATAGTCCCGACCGAGCCAGACGGAAATCCCGGCCCAGATTATAGCGAAAGGCACCATGACGATGGAGATGCCGCTAATTCCGAGTGAAGCCATGAATTTGACCGAGAATGTGCCGTATACATCGCCAAACCGGTAGATCGCGGTATCGATGAAGTTCTTGGTTTTGTATTTCTCCTCCGGCGTAACGACGGAGTACAACATATCGGTGGTTGGTTTACTGAAACTGAAACCCAGCGCACGCCGGGCGGCCGTGATGAACGCCACCACGGCAAGGGTCGGATCAATGGCAAGGTAGAGGAAGCAGCCGATGGAGAACAGCGGCATGATCGCAAGTGACCCGCCAATACCGTATCGCCGGACAATATGCCTGACGATGAACATCTGGCCTATCAGCGTGAAGGTGTTCTGGGCAATATTAATGTTCGAGAAAAACCGCGTTTGAAAGTCCCGATCGACAATCGCGGATTCAACCAGTTGTGCGCTGAACGTGTACAGGGCGGTGCCCAGCAGGCTGGCGATGATCGATGCAACCGCGATGCCTGCGAAATACTTTGAGCTAAACGCGTGCGTAATGCCGCTGAGCATGCCTCCGCCCAACGGCTCGCCGCTGGCGGTATGCCGGATTCGCCCCGCATCCTGTTCAACCGAAACCCACGATCGCAGTCGGCGAATGCAAAGCACTGCGACGCACAGCAACAAGGCCGAGATCGGAAACAGGTTGTGGTTGCCGATTTGCACGACCAGCAGGCTGGTTGCAATGCCACCGATAATCGCTCCAATGCTGCCGCCGGCCGAAATAAGGCCGAACAGCCGGCGCCCTTGCTCGCGCGTGAAAATATCGGCCATGAAACTCCAAAAGACCGAGACGACGAACAGATTGAATACACTGAGCCAGACCACAAACGCGCGACCCAACCAGATATTGTCGCGGCCCTCATCCAGCAGCCACCCGAAAATGCCCCAAAAGATCAATATGTTGCTAATAAAGAACAGGTACACCCATGGCAGGAAGACACGCCTGGGAAATCGCGAAGCGACCCAGCCGAAAATCGGCGTGACAAACAGCATCGCGACGAATGTTGCGAGAAAAAGATACGGAATATTGGCCGATCCACCCCCAACGACCATGGCTTCACGAATCGGGCGCAGAATGTAATACGAGGACAGGACGCAAAAGAAGTAGGCAAATGACCAGGCCACGGCAACGTATTCGTTCCGCTCAAGGCTGAACACCCTGCCGAACAGAAATGTGCGAAGATCCATCGAGGGGTTGCTGGCCATTGCGGCTCATCTTAATGGTCGCGGCGGAAAAATCACACAAAAACTCGAAGCACTATAAAGGGGCGAGCATCATGGAAGCAGTTGTTATCGTGACAGTACTGGCATTGATGCAGTACATCTATTTCGGTGTCCAGGTCGGGAGCGCGCGGGCGAGGAGCGGAATCAAGGCTCCGGCAATGGTCGGGGATACTGATTTCGAGCGAATAAACCGGGTTCACGGCAATACGCTTGAGCAATTGATTGTGTTGATCCCGGTCATGTGGATGTTTGCGCATTACGTGAATCCTGTGTGGGCGGCAGGCTTCGGGCTTGTCTATCTCATCGGTCGATTCATCTATAACGCCGCGTATCGCAAGGACCCGTCGAATCGGTCCCTGGGATTTACACTCTCACTGTTACCCAGTGCCGTGATGGCGGTGTGGGTAGTCATTGATGCGGTAAGGTCCTACCTCTAGAAAAAGTCTCGCCGGATCGGCGAGATTTGGCCCTGTCCCGGTCACGCTATTCGTTCGATGCTTTGGCTTCAACCAGCAAAGGAGAGGGACGATGGCAAAACGGACGTTTGCCGCACTGATGGCTTTGTCAGTGCTTGTGTTGCCGGCCGCAGCGGCAGAGGCGCAGTTGAAACCTGCGGCCGTTGACGGCTGCGCAAAACTCGCGCGCGTTATTTACTCGGAAGTATCGATGGCTGCACTCTACGGGCCATCGCGCGGAGGCCCCTGGAACATTGATCTCGGGCAGGGCGATCTTGAAGTCTGTGAGCACGCGGCGAAAACCGTCACGCGCGCTTTTACGTCGGCGATGCAGGTTGCCGGCTTCAGTGTTTCCTGGGGACCCGACAGAAATCAGAACGGCGATTTTTGCTGGAGCGGCTTTATTTCCCAGTGCTATCCGGGCCGGGATCGCGTTGCCTACCTGTCAGACGGTACGGATCCGGAGTTCGTGAATCGGGTATGGGCGACGGTGTCGCAGGCGGTGATGCGGGAAATGTACAACCCGTTCAGTAGCGACGAAATCCGCTTTCGTGATGATGATCTCAAGCTGCGGCTCGGGCTGGCATTGCGCTCTGTTGGACGCAATTCCCGCTAGTCCGGATCTTGAGCTTCCCAGTCCGCAATCACAACGCGAGCTTCCTCCAAATCCCGTTCGTCGACAATGACCCGGACATTGCCGGCGGCGGGTAGTTCGCCGATGCCACCTTGCAAATACTCGCCCTCAATGCGCGCATTGATGCCGGCTTGTTGGAGTTGGTGCATGACGAGATGAGCTTCGATATTGCTGTCGGTGTCGTATGCGGTTTTCGTTGTCATCGAGAGTCTCGTGTCCGAGGAACGGCTGAATGGTCATTCCGGCCTATTGATTAATGATATCGTGATTTCATCATTATTTAGTGACGCCAGGAGGTCCCAATGTCAGCAAGCAAGAAAATCAACGGCAAGTGCCTGTGTGGCGCCGTGGAAGTGGTTGCCAGTCAGGGCAGTAGCGAGGTTGGAGCCTGTCATTGTGGGTCGTGCCGGCGGTGGGGCGGTGGTCCGTTTCTGGAAGTTAATTGCGGCTCCGAGGTCGAGTTCAGTGGTGAAGATCATATAGCCGTGTACAACTCGTCAGACTGGGCGGAGCGCGGGTTTTGCCGCCAGTGTGGAACACACCTCTTTTACCGGCTGAAAGAAAGCCGGCAACATATGATTCCAGTGGGCCTTCTCGACGACGACGCGGATCGAAACTTCACGATGCAGGTTTTTATCGACGAAAAGCCGCCGTATTACCGGTTCGAAAATCAGACCGAGGAGTTGACCGGTGCCGAGTTATTCGCCCGGTACGCGCCTCCCGACGAGTAGTAAGCCTGAGGGTCTGTGGTATTTGGGTTTCGGGCGCTTTCGCCTAGACGATTTCGGCCTTGACGGGATTGCGAAGAATGCCAATCCCCGGCACTTCGACCTCGACCACGTCGCCATCCTTCAGGTACTTCGGCGGATCAAATCGTGCGCCAGCTCCGTTGGGCGTTCCGGTCGCAATAATATCGCCGGGTTTCAAGTGATAAAACGTTGACAGGTAACGGATCAGATAACGGAAAGAGAAGATCAGGTTCGATGTCACATCGTTCTGACGTTCTTCGCCGTTCACGCGGGTAATAACCTGCAGTTCGCCCATTGGGTCCAGTTCGTCGGGCGTCACCATCCACGGCCCCAGTCCACCGGACTTGGCAAAATTCTTGCCTTGCGTCACATTGAACTTGGCATGGCGCAGAAAATCTCGCAGTGAGCCTTCGTTCATAATGGTCAGGCCGGCCACGTATTCGTGAGCTTCGGCTTCGGCAATTCGGCGGCCTTCCTTGCCGATGATAATGACGATTTCGCCTTCGTAATCGAGCTGCTCGGATTCCGGTGGGTCGAGAATCGGCTGTTGATGTCCAACAAGGGATTCCCGGCTGCGCATGAAAACGCTGGGATATTTCGGCGCGGATGACCCGTCTTTGTACTCTTCATTGCGGTTGGCGTAGTTCACGCCGATACAGATCACTTTTTCCGCATTGGGAATCGGTGGCAGGAACTCAACATCGGTTAACGGTGTTCCGGGTCCGGCGGTATCCACTTGTGCGGCCAGCCGTTGCAGGTGGCCACCTCGAATCGCGGCGCGCAAATCGACGATGTCCGGGTTCAATGCTCCGAGGTCGATGACGGTGTCGTCTTTGACCGCACCGTAGGTTGGCTGTTGGTTATTGACAAAGCTTGCGAACTTCATTCGTTGGATTCCAGTGGCTTGCAGAATTCTATGCCCGGCAGTATAGTTAACATGTTAATGTTATTCAAGCCGGGCCGGGAGAGA
>JAUHYO010000276.1 GCA_030426325.1 Gammaproteobacteria bacterium
GCTGACATCTCGCGCCATGCAAATGGCAATGAATATCGACACGCCGGACTTTGGCATTTTGCTCGACAACATGGCCTACGCCGACGGCGACCGGATACGTGCTTCCGATTTCACCGATCCACGAATTGAAGTGGAGTTTGCTTTCGTCCTGAAAAAACCGCTGTTTGGCGATGACGTTTCGGTTGAGCAGGTATTGGATGCAACAGACTATGTTGTGCCGGCGCTCGAATTGATTGCAGCACGCAGTTTTCGCGTCGACCCTGACACTGGCTACACTCGAACGGTCTGCGACACGATTGCCGACAACGCAGCGAACGCAGGCTATGTCCTTGGAAGAACGCGGGTTAAACCCGGTGATATTGACTTGCGATGGGCAGGCGCAATGCTGTATCTCAACGGCGAAATCGAAGAGACCGGCCTTGCCGGTGGTGTCATGGGACATCCTGCACACGGCATACGCTGGGTCTGCAAGCGCTTCGCGCCGCACGGTATCAGTCTGCAACCCGGGCAGGTTATCCTTGCCGGGTCATTCACACGCCCCGTGATCGTCAAGGCTGGCGACAAGATCGTCGCCGACTATCAATCGCTGGGAACGGTAGAGGTTGAATTCGTATGAGCAATGACTTGAACAACCGCTTCCGTCGCGGGCTCGAATCGGGACAGACACAGTACGGCCTTTGGCTCGGAATTCCGGACAATTCGATCGCGGAGATGATGGCCTGCGCAGGATTTGACTGGTTGTTGATTGACCATGAACACGGGCCCTACGAATTGCGTGATGTCATGGTCAGCTTGCAGGCAATGTCGGCTTACGACGTTGCGCCAATCGTTCGTCCCGCAAACGGCGACACGGCGTTACTGAAGAAATTCTGCGACATTGGTGCGCAAAGTTTCCTGGTGCCAATGATTGATACGGCGGACGAGGCGCGCGCCGTGGTTGAAGCCGTCAAGTATCCGCCGCAAGGCCGGCGCGGTCTTGGAACTTCGATGGCGCGAGCCGCGCGCTGGAATACCGTGCCCGATTACATCAACCGGGCAAACGATGAAATGTGCGTAATCGTGCAGGCCGAAAGTGTTACGGCCATCGAGAATCTGGATGCTATCGCCAATGTCGATGGCGTTGATGGCGTATTCATCGGTCCTTCGGATCTGTCGGCATCGATGGGGCACGCGGGCAACATCGCCCACCCGGACGTCGTCGAAACCGTAGGCAATGCCATCAAGACCGTCCGGGCCGCGTCAAAATACGCCGGGCTGTTGTGCCTGGATGCTGCCAAGCTCCCACACTTTATCGACTGCGGCGCTAACTTTGTCGGTGTCGGCGTCGATACCTTGCTAATTGGGAACGCGGCAAGGAATCTCGTAAGACAGGTAAAGTCCGCCGACAAGAATGCGCCCGGTGATGCGGGCTACTAGCGCAACTCGAATCGGCCGACCGCACAACCCACGGCGAATATAGGCAATTCCGCGGTATAAAATTGCAGCTCAAGCGGTCCGCCCGCCGCCGCCGCAGCGGCTAGGTAGGTACGAATTTCAAACCCGCCCTGCCCCGCATCACGATAGGTTTCCTCGTCGGTGTACGACAACAAGGCGTCCTTGTCGAAGGCAGCGAGTCGATCAAGAAACTCGCGATCCCAGGCCTCATTGATTTTTCCGGAGTCCGGCGTTGCCGGCCAATGCGAAATTCCGCCAGTACCGACCACAGCGATCTTCTCCGGCACGGAATCGGCGGCACGCCGAACGGCCTCTCCAAAAGCCCAGGCGCGATGCAGCGGCGTCAGTGGTGGGCCCTGGCAATTGATATTGACGGGAATAATCGGCAGATCGTAGTCAGGCGTCAGGAAATGCAGTGGCACCATGATGCCGTGATCGAATCGCCATTCTTCTGCGTAGGCGGTATCCACCGTCTGCATGATTTCTGTCGTTAGCCGGCGGCCCAAGTCCGGCGCACCGGGAACCGTCGCCTTCGGAATCTTTAGCCATGCCGGGTCTTCGATCGGCCCGGTGTACTGATCACCAATGCCAACGCAAAATGCCGGCATGTTGTTCATGAAGAAATTCGCAAAGTGTTCGGCGGCCATAACCACCAGCGCGTCGGCGCCGCTGGCCACGATTTCTTTGCGCTGCGCAGCGAGCTTTGCGTAGAACTCGTCGCGCTTTTCGGTATTTTTGACGAGATCCGCACGACCGGTAATGCCCGGTGCATGACTGAGGACCCCCGAATAGACCAGGCTCATTGACCGACCTCCTTGTCGCGCTGCTTGCCCTCGACGGTAAAACTGTCGCCGCCTCCCGTCATCGCGTAGACACCCGCGCGAACCGGACCGTGTTTTTCAATACCCGCACGCATCAGGTCGAGGTAGTCGAACCATTCGATGCCGAGAAACGCCGCGTAGTGCATCAGTATTTGCCCATTGACGCCGAGTACATAGAGCAACCCGATATCGCCCTCCTCCAAGGCGCCTCTTTCCTCATCCGTCAGGTTGTAGTCGGAAAGCAGGCCCTCGAGGTCGTGACGATACCTCTCCTTCGCGCCGTCATCGCGATTCAGGACGTAAAGAAATTTCTGAAGACTGTAGAGACTCACCTATCGGCCCAACTGCGGCACCCGGTGTGACCCCAGAGCCACACAGATGTTTTTTGTTTCCATGTAAAACTCGAAACTGTAGTCACCGCCGTCCCGTCCTATGCCGCTGGCCTTCATGCCGCCAAACGGTGACGGAAGGTGCCGATTGTTCTCGGAATTTACCCAGATCATACCGGCGTCAAGCGCGTTCGCGATACGGTGACCGCGACCGATGTCATTTGTCCAGACATAGCCTGCGAGACCGTACTCGATGTCGTTCGCGATTGCGATTGCATCAGCCTCATCCTTGAACGGAATCGCCGTCAAAACCGGACCGAATATTTCTTGCTGGGCGATCCGCATTGAATTGGTCGCACCAGAGAAAAGCGTCGGTTGCACGAAATTTCCGGGACCATCGATTGCCTTGCCCCCAGCAGCGATACGGGCACCGTCCTCTTTTGCGAATTCGAAATAACTCGAGACTTTCTCGAAATGCCGTCGATGCACCAAGGGGCCGATTTCCGTATTCGGATCCAGTGGGTGACCAACTTTTAACTTATTGACACGCTGCGTCAGTCGCTTTGTGAATTCGTCCTGGATGCTTTCCTGAATCAACAATCGACTCGACGACGTACAGCGCTCACCGTTCAGGCTGTAGATCATGAATACGACAGCATCGAGGGCGCGATCAAGATCTGCATCGTCAAAAACGATCACCGGATTCTTTCCACCCAGTTCGAAGTGCACACGCTTCAGTGTGTCAGCGCCCTGCTTCATGATGCGACTGCCGGTCTGAGACTCACCGACGAACGCCACGGCCTTAATGGCCGGGTGCTCCGTCAACGCTTTTCCGGCGTTCTCGCCAAGCCCCTGCACACAATTCAGAACGCCGCTGGGCAATCCGGCTTCATGCGCAATTTCTGCGAGCATCATCGCAGTGTAGGGTGACCACTCGGCCGGTTTGTGAACTACCGTACAACCGGCAGCCAGTGCCGGGGCGATTTTCCACGTTGACAACATGAACGGTGTATTCCAGGGCGTGATTACACCGACCGGTCCAATCGGCTGCCGAACCGAAAAGTTGATATGTTCATCGGCGGGCAGCGATTGCCCGTCGCGCGCCGCCGGAGCCTTGTCACCAAAAAAGCGGAAATTTTCCGCGCCGCGAATTGCCGCCTTTGACATGAACTTCAGCGGCTGGCCCGAATCGTAGCTTTCAACCAGTGCAATTTCCCGGGCATTGTCAACAATTCCGTCGGCTATCCTGTGGAGTACCTTCTTGCGTTCTTTCCCCGGCATTGCTCGCCATTCACCGAATGCGTCCTCAGCCGCTTTGCATGCCGCATCAATGTCCTCCGCATTGCCTGCAGCCACCGTACCGATAACGGAGTTGTCAATTGGCGTTAGATTTTCAAACGTTTTTCCAGATCGGCCGCTATCGCTTTTGCCATCGATAAAATGAGGCAAGGTACTATTGCGAAAGCGCGCGAACAGCTTCTCGGCATCTTTAAGATTTTTATCAAGTTCTGACATTCGGGTTTCCTGCCTGATCAATGAGGTTATTTCTGGCCCGCTCTTCTGGCCAAATAGTCACGGATGTTGCCGTGTTTCCACCGCGTACGAGTTTCAATTTCCTGTATCTCGAATGACAAGGCGATGGGTCGCCTGGCCAACACATCACTGACGAAATCATTGAGCGCACCAAACAATTTTTCGCCTGCCGCTCGTCGCTCGTCAATCGTTCGCCCCTCGGCAATTCGAAGCGTCATATTGATAAAGCCGTTGTCCGGATGACCATCGGCAATCATGAAATTATCGCGCCTGGCTGCGCGCGTTCGAATACCCGCGGTGGGCAGGGTTTCGATGGTGG
>JAUHYO010000277.1 GCA_030426325.1 Gammaproteobacteria bacterium
GAATCCGATGACACCGATCGTTCGGTGCAGCGTGACGACGCTGCCGCGCTGATCGCTGCCGGCAACACGGACGTGGCGAATCCCGCGCAGGTCTGGGGTTCACCGGAAATCACCAACGAACTGAAGTTGTTTGCCAATCTTGGTGTTGACATGGCCAATGGCACGTCGGCGTACATGCACGGCAACTTCGGTCAGAAGCACGTCGACGGCGGGTTCTACTTTCGTAATCCGACAAACCGAGGCGGCGTCTTCGCAGGACCGCTGGTGGATGGGAACGGTGATGCGGACCCGAACGGTGGTCCGTCTGTACGCGTTGGCGACATGGACGGAATCGGAGTGGGCGGATCTTGCCCGGCCGGTATACCGCTCGATGGCACCAATGGTCTGATTCCGAATGCAGGTATTCGCGCCCAGGTTGAAGCTGACGATAACTGCTGGTCCTTCATCGAACTGTTCCCGGGTGGTTTCACACCGCGATTCGGCGGCGATGTGACCGACGTTGCGTTGACCGCAGGCGTTCGTGGTGAAATGGACAACGGCCTTCGCTGGGATGTCAGTGCAGGCGCCGGCATGAACGATGTTGACTTCTTTATTCGCAACACCGTCAATGCCTCGCTGGGTTCCGCATCACCAACGGCGTTTGATCCAGGTGATTACACGCAGGTCGAGCAAATGCTCAACGTCGATTTCGGCTACTCACCGACGGACAACACCAACATCGCGTTTGGTGCTGAATGGCGTAACGAGCAGTTTGAAATTACGGTGGGCCAGGAAGAGTCTTTTGCGATTGGCGTACTCGCGGATCAGGGCTTCAGTGCTGCATCGAACGGCTTCCCGGGCTTCAGCAATATTGCCGGTGGCGTATTCGACCGTAAGAACATCTCCCTCTACGTCGATGGCGAATGGGAGCCGACGGACAGCCTGTTGCTTGGCGCGTCACTTCGATACGAAGACTTCGATGACTTCGGTACAACGACCAACTACAAGCTCGCAGCCAACTACCGCATCAACGACAACTTCGGTATCCGCGGCACGGTCAGCACTGGCTTCAAGGCACCAACGCCGGGTCAGTCGAACGCGTTCAACGTTTCCACCGAGTTTGACCTGGTCCTTCAGGACCTGGTTAACAACGGTACAGTTCCGTCAACATCGGGACCGGCACTGTTGCGCGGCGGTAAAGCGCTCGAGCCAGAAGATTCAACCAACTTCACGTTTGGTACCTTCTTTAACGTTGGTGGACTGGATGTCACGATTGACTACTTCCAGATCGACGTGGACGATCGCATCAGCCTGACGCAGGACTTTGCATTGACGCAGGCCGAGGTCGATCAGCTGATCGCTGAAGGCATCACCAGCGCCGGCAACCTGGCCAACTTCCGCTTCTTTGCCAACGATTTCGATACCGAAACCAAAGGTTACGATATCGTAGCGACGTACCCGGTTGACTGGTCAGCGGGCGAAACCGTGTTTGGTCTCTCGTTCAACAACACGGACACGAAGGTTGTGAACCCCGGTACGAATATCGGCGCGACACGAATTCGTGAGTACGAGGAAGGCTTGCCGGAGACGCGTTACAACATCTCGGCGAATCACAACACGGACGACTGGCGCTTCCTGGCTCGCGTAAGTTATTACGATGACTGGTACGACTCGGAAGACGGCAACGTCTATGACGGTGAGTTCCTGGTGGACCTGGAAGGTGCATACCGATTCAGCGAAAGCCTGTCAGTGGTGCTCGGCGCGCAAAATGCATTCGACACGACTCCGGATGAAAACCCGGGTGCGGCCGCTGGTGTTGGTAACCGTTACAGCCAGTTCAGCCCATTCGGCTTCAACGGCGCGTTCTGGTACCTGCGAGTCACTTACGACCTCATGTAACAGACGACTGTTAACAAGCAGCGAAACAAGAACCCCGCTCTTTGAGCGGGGTTTTTTTGTATTACCTACAGTGCTGCAAGCTGTTGTCCAGCGCAGCAATGAACTTGTCGACTTCCGAATGCTGAAGCGTTAGCGCCGGCCGCAATTTCAGTACGTTGCCGAAACGACCTTCCTTGCCAACCAGCACCTGCCGTTCGCGCATTAGCTCGAGGAGTTGGGCAGTTTCTTCAGTGGCGGGCGTACGACGCTCACGGTCAGTTACAAATTCGACGCCCGCAAGCATGCCGTGACCCCGAACATCACCGATCAACTCGTGTCGGTCGGCAAGCTTGCGTAGCTGGTCGCGCAGGTAGTCACCAACTTCGCGACCGTGTTCGATCAGGTTTTCGTTCTCGATGACGTCGAGAACTGCATTGCCGGCGGCACAGGCGACGGGATTGCCACCGAACGTACTGAAGAAACCGGTTTGCTTCAAAAATCGGTTCAGCAGATCACTCGATGTCACGACGATGCCCAACGGGTGCCCGTTGCCGGCCGGTTTCCCCATGGTCACGATGTCGGCCCTTACGCCGTGATGTTCATGGCCCCACCATTGACCCATGCGCCCGAACCCGGATTGCACCTCATCGCAGATCATCAGGCCGCCGGCCGCTCGAACGCGCTTTTCAACGTCGCGCAGATAGCCGTCCGGTACGTCCGGGACACCGCTCGAGCAGAATGCCGAGTCGATGATGAAAGCGGCAAGCGGGTGGCCGGCAGCGTCGAGGTTAGCTATGGCGCGGTCGGCGTCACCTGCGTGGCGCTCGGCGACATCGGGCGCGGGGTCGCGATACGGGTCGGGGACTGTCAGGCCCTGAAGAAATTCCGGCAGCTTGACGTCCGGGTGTCCGGGTGAGAACAGGCGGATTGGATCGGTAATACCGTGGTAGGCATCTTCCATCAGCAGACCGCCGCAGCCACCCGTTGCAAAGCGGGCCATTTGCCAGGCGACGTCGTTGGCCTCGCTACCGGAATTTACGAACAGGCATGCGTCGAGGTGCGGCGCGAGTGTCGCCGTCAATCGCTCGGCATATTCCAGAACGCTGCCGTAAAGGTAGCGAGTGTTGGTATTGAGGGCGGCAGCCTGTCGTGCAATGGCTTTCACAACGTGCGGATGACAGTGGCCGACCTGGGGCACATTGTTGTAAAAATCGAGGTACCGCTTGCCGTCTGTGCCGTACAGGTAGGCGCCCAGCGCGCGCTCGAAATGCAGCGGCCGGTTGTAGAAATGTTTGGTTTCGCGGCCCAGCACGGCATGCCGGGTTGCGAGGAGCGCAGCCTCGTCATCGTCACTCCATGCGTCGGCCGTGGATGTTGGGCAGTACGCAGGAAAACGACAGGCGCGCCGCAGCGCAGTCGTAAACCGGCTCCGGCCAATAGCCTGAAATTCGCGCAGTTCGCTGCCGTGTTCGGCAATGGCAGCTGCGTCAGCCGGAAGTCCGGCTCCGTCGGCAATCCTCGTCGCGACAATTGCAATGATCATCGCGTGACGAATAGCGACAATATCGAATATCAGGTCGATTTCAGATTCGTCCAGAGGCACGACCGCATCGTAGGCGGCGACAACGTCGCAGATGGCAGAAAGCCAGTCGCGGGAAGTGGCACTCGCGCTTGTCGTCGCGATCGAAATTTCCACCACCAGCGGAGCGAAAACCATATCGCCGAAGTCGATGATACCGACGACTTCAGTACCGCCTTCGTCGACAATAAGGTTCCCATCATGGGCGTCGTGGTGAATTACCTGATGTCGCAGCGATTTAAGAATCGGGACGACTCGGTCTCTGGCATCAGCCAAAACGGAGTCAACCGAGTTTCGAATGTCGTTGTCGGCAACGTTGTGGGTATGGGGTATCAGTCGTGCGCAGTCTTCGATATTCCAGGGATGATCCTGGCAGGCTGCCGGATGGAAAAATCCCCGAAGCGCCAAATCAAGCTCTGCGATTCGGCTTCCGAGTTGGCGCCCCAATATTGTCGACGGCCCGGCATCGGAATCGCCGATGGGTGTGCCCGGCAAGTATTGCAGCAGATGCACGATGTATTCTTCATCCTCAAGTTCCGCCGTGAAATAGCATTCACCTGCAAGGCTTTTGATGACGCGCGGCACCGGCAACCCCGGGTTCTGCGCTTCGATATGCAGCAAGGCTGAAACCTGGAAGTCGATCGACTCGATTTGTTCATCGAGGTTCGAGATTTTGACAACACAGTCGGTGCCATCGGCAATGGCGATGACAAAGTTCTGGTCGCGCTCACTGCGCACCGGACGGTATTCACCGTCGATGCCGTAGCGTGCGAGCACCAGTGCGCGCACTGTCTCAACGTCGAGTTGGGGTTTCCGCACGTGCAGAAATCGAAAATCGCTTGTCGTCAAAGCCGTCGCTCTATTGCGGTTACTCGTTTCTTGATCCATGCAATCACGTCCGCCGAAAACTCGTCGCGATTGGTTTCGTTGAACATCTCGTGACGGCCGCCGTCGTAGATCTTGACGGCCAGGCCGCTGTGACCCGTTTGCGCA
>JAUHYO010000008.1 GCA_030426325.1 Gammaproteobacteria bacterium
AGAGACCGAGAATCAAGCCGGCAATAATCGCAATATTGCCACTTACACCGAATAGCATTGCAACGAAGGCGATGGCGGCCGCGGAAAACAGAACCTGCATCGCACCGAGACCGAACACCATGCGGCGCATGACCCAGAGTCGCGATGGTTTGAGCTCCAGTCCGACAATGAACAGCAGGAACACGACGCCGAGTTCAGCAAAATGAAGTATATGATCGGCGTCACTGACAAATGCGAGACCGAAAGGACCAATAATGATGCCTGCCGCGAGGTAGCCGAGGACTGACCCCAGGCCCAGGCGGCGACTGATTGGCACAGCGATAACCGCCGCGAGCAGGTAAACAAGGGATTGAACGAGCAGGCTCATGGCGTACAGTCTAAAGCAGACATCGCAAATTGCCGCAATTTTCTATTACACTTGCCGGGGTCGCATCGATCTTCAGCGGCGATTGGCTGAACCAACCCGATAGGAAACAGCATGGCTCGTAGCAAAATCCGGCATCCAGAAATCACGGCGATTATCGCGCTAACGCTATTGTCGCTTGCTGGTTGCAATAGTGGTCAGGATGGAGCGAACAGTGCCACTGATGCTGATCGCGCCAATGTTGAAGCAATGGCGACCGAGCACGCCGCTGACTCAAGCGAGCCGAGCCCGGGCGCGCTCATTGAGCCGTCACGCCCGGTTATCTCGCAAACGATGGCCTATACCGAGTACAAGGATCAGCTGGTCTACGGCTACTTTTCAGCGCCGGCGGACATGTTCGAGCCCCTGCCGGCAATCATCATGATTCACGAGTGGTGGGGCCTCAATGACAACATTCGCGCGATGGCGGACCGCCTGGCGGGCGAGGGCTATATAGTATTCGCTGTCGATCTGTACGGTGGCAAAACCGCCGCAACACCGGGTGAAGCGCGTGTACTGATGACAGAAGCTATCGAAGAAGCTGAATCGGGCCGTGAGAATATTCGAGCGGCATTCAAGTTTGTCAGCGAGACGGCAGGTGCACCCAAAGTGGGTTCAATTGGTTGGTGTTTTGGTGGTGGTTGGTCGCTTAACACCGCGGAGCTTTATCCCGAAGAACTCGATGCGACGGTTATTTATTATGGCCAGGTTACCAGCGACGAGGAACGGCTGCGCCCGATCAATGTGCCGATTCTCGGCCTGTTCGCCGCTGAAGACAAAGGAATCCGCGTTGACACAGTGGTCGCTTTTCAGGAAGCCCTGGAGCGCCTGCGCAAGGACTATCAGATCCATATTTATCCCGGCGTCGGGCATGCTTTCGCGAATCCGACAGGACAAAACTACGACAAAAAAGCGGCTGAGGACGCCTGGGCTCGAACCATTGCCTTCTTTGCCGAGCACCTGTCAGACGAGGGCTCCTGAACTGTCGCGGATTGCACTCTAGACATCCTGGTCGATGATCAAGAAGGCTTTTGATTTCACCTATAAAACCGGTCGGCGGATCGTGATCGCCGTGGTTGGCAGTAGCGTGTTGCTGATCGGAATCGTTATGTTGGTAACGCCGGGTCCGGCATTCGTTGTCATCCCGGTCGGGCTTGCAATACTGGCAATCGAGTTTGTCTGGGCGCGCCGGTGGCTTAAGAAGCTGCGGGAGATGATCAGCCGGCGTAGCGCCGAAGACCGCGGCAAGCGGGCCGAGAATTACCGTTAGGCGTGCATTGACTGACGGAAAAAAAGAAAGGCGCCGAAGAACTGAATTCCTATGAATGGGATCAGTATGCCGGTCCGACACGGAGCGGTCTTCGGCGCCTTAGAGCTTACGGCAGGGGGGGGGTTGCCGCCGAACCTTCATGGTTCGTTTTTTCACCGAGCTCCTTACGGTGAGTCCCGGGGCCGCCAACCAGATTTTTCAGGGGGGGAGAGAGATCTGGCCGGCATGCCACCGGAGGGGATTGCTACAGCCTATTTCTGGGCTGCGGTGTAAATTTCAAGTGTGCCCATGTCGCCAGCGAGTGCGGTGTCGGCTGATGCCCAGACCGCAACGATGATCAGAACTGCGCCCAGCAGTGCCATGGAGTTTTCGAAGTATTTGCTTTTCATGCCTGTGTCCTAAAATTGCCCAAGCCGCCATTCCTGCGGCGTTGTAAGTGAATAACTACAATCACCCTATTGCACAGACCGTGCCAAGTTTGGAAAACAAGTAAAATCAAGGGCTTAAGTCAAAATCCGGAGTTACGGAATTCCGTAAATTACGAAATATCGTGACATTATTTACGGAATTCCGTATATACTGCGCCGATGCTCAAAGAAGACGACTACCAGTGGCTTTTTCGCAAAGCACCGGCGATGGCGACCTCGATTGCCGAGGATGGCGTCTACCTGGACGTGAACGACACAATGCTCGCTCGCCTCGGCTACGAGCGCGAGGAAATGGTCGGTCGCAAACCTGAGGACTTCACGACCGCGGAAAGTGCCGCCCGGGTTCGCGACGAACTTCGCCCTGCGTTGCGCCGAACCGGCAAACTGGAAAACAAACCGATCAGTTTTGTCACCAAGACCGGTGACGTCGTGGATTGCATGACCAGCGCGATCATTGAGCGCGATCGTGATGGCAAGTTTCTTCGAACCGTTGCGATGTATTCGGAAATATCCGATCAGGCTCGCGCCAATTTCAAATATCGAACCTTGTACCGTGCAACACCGGCAATGCTCCACACGGTTGACGGCGATGGACTAATCGTAACGGTCACCGACCATTGGCTGCAGAAGCTTGGTTACAAGCGTGAAGATGTACTGGGTCGCCCAATTACCGATTTTTTCAGTTTGCGTGATCGAAAATTCTATGCCGATGGGCGTATGCAGGAACTGATCAGCGCCGGTGATTTTAATAACCTCGAGCGCCAGATGGTGACCAGGGACGGTGTGGTACTCGACGTGATCATGTCTGCGATCTCCAATCGCGATGCCGACGGAAAAGTTGATCGCATGTTGGTCGCATCAAAGGATGTCACTGATCGCCGGCGCGCCGAAACTGAGCTTCGACGAAGTCTTGCCGAAAACGCACGGCTGCGCGAGGAGCTGGAGCGCGAGCGTGATTACCTGCGCGAAGAAGTAAACGTTGCGATGAACTTCGGCCATATCGTCGGAACCAGCCCGGCGCTGCGACGCATGATGAAGCGTGTGGAAGCGGTTGCCGAAACACCGGCAAGTGTGTTGGTGCAAGGTGAGTCCGGCGTGGGCAAGGAGCTGGTTGCACACGCGATTCATTTGCAAAGCCCGCGCGCGGACCGTCCTTTGGTCAAGGTCAACTGCGCGTCGATCCCGAAGGAGCTTTTTGAAAGCGAATTTTTCGGCCACGTTAAAGGTGCCTTTACCGGTGCACACCGCGATCGAATTGGCCGTTTTCAGTTGGCCGATGGTGGCACGATTTTCCTGGACGAGATCGGCGAAATTCCACTGGAATTGCAGAGCAAATTGTTGCGTGTCCTGCAGGAAAGCGAATTTGAGCGCGTCGGTGATGATGTGACGCGCAGCGTCGACGTCAGGGTGATTGCGGCGACGAACCGCGATCTCGAGCAACTCATCGTCGACGGAGAATTCCGTGAGGACTTGTTCTACCGACTGAGTGTTTTTCCCGTCGAAGTGCCGCCGCTTCGAGAGCGGGGCGAAGATATCGTGCAGCTTGCCCAACACTTCCTCGAGCAGACCTGTAACGAATTTGGTCGCGATGACCTGACCCTGACACAGTCACAGGCCGCCAATCTGCGCGCCTACGACTGGCCCGGCAATATTCGTGAATTGAAAAATGTCATCGAGCGTGCGGTCATTCTGTCAACCGGAAAAGTGCTGCGACTCGACCTGTCAATGCCCGACCTGAAATTCGATAGTGGCGATAAAGTCGATGTGGCAAATGACAGTCACGATGTGCTGACCGAAAAAGCGATGCGCGAACTTCAGCGCAACAACACGATCAAGGCGCTCGAGCAGGCAAACTGGAAGGTCTCGGGCGCTAGTGGCGCTGCGGCAATACTGGGGATCAAACCGACGACGCTCGCGGACCGGATACGATCGATGAAAATAAAGAAACCGGCGGCGTGACTGGCCGATCCGGCAAGAGACTATTGCTCGCGATTGTACTGATCGTATTGATCGGCAGTCTGTCTATACTTCCCGTTTCCAGCTGGGTTGAAGGGCTGGCTGCATGGGGGCGGCAACACGCGATTGCCGGACCGCTGGCCTATGTCGTCTTTGTAATTATCGCGACCACGCTGTTCCTGCCCGGGTCCGTCGCGATGATGATCGGAGGGTTTCTCTTCGGTTTCTTGCCGGGTGTGGCGCTCGCGATCGTCGCGATTCCTGTCGGAGCGCAGTGTTCGTTTGAATTGGGGCGCTGGCTGGTAGGACCCTGGATCAGACGCAAGGCCCGAGACATGCCGCGCGTGCAGAGTATCGAGCTGGCATTGCGTGAGGAAGCGTTTCTGATTGTTGTGCTGACCCGTCTGTCTTTGATTATCCCTTTCAACGTGCTTAATTACGTTTATGGTGCAACCTCGGTCGATGCCCGAACCCACTTTGGGGCGACGGCTATTGGCATGCTTCCAGCCATTGCATTGTTCGTTTATCTTGGCACTCTCGCACACGATCTGGGCCAGATAATTGCGGGCAAGGCTTCACCACCGGAGCTGGGCTACTGGCTGCTTATTGGCGGGCTCATCGCAATTGGCGGCGCAACCTGGGTCATTCATCGAGCGGCATCGCGGGTATTGGAGAATCATCTTGAAGGTAAAGAGGGAGTGAATCCGGAATCATGATACGCCTGATCGCCGTTTTGGTGTTTTTCGCTGGCAACGCGCTGGCGGAGAGTACATTGCCCGTTTCGGTTCAAAGTGCACTCAACACACGAAACGTTCCGCACGATTCGCTGAGCGTCTCGGTTGTTGACGTCAACACCGGTAAATCGGTCTTGCAGTGGAATTCGGAGCAGCCCCGAAATCCGGCGTCGACAATCAAGCTGGTGACCACGCTGGCCGCGCTGGATCTTCTCGGGCCGACCTATCACTGGCGCACAGATGTATTCGCGCTGGGCGAAGTCGAAAACGGCCGACTGGACGGTGACCTCTTGCTCAAAGGTTACGGCGACCCGTTTCTGGTGACGGAACGTGTCTGGCAGCTTGTTCAACAAATCCGCCAGGCAGGAATCCGGGAGATCGGCGGCGATCTAGTTCTGGACGACAGCTGGTTCGACGTCGGTGAATACGACCCCGGCGCTTTCGACCGACAGCCGCTTCGTGCCTACAACGTCGCTCCGAACGCCCTGATGATGAATTTCAAAGTCATTCGCTACTGGTTCGAACCGAATCATGAAGCGGGTGCCGTGAACGTTCGCCTGGATCCTCCGCTCGACAACCTGCGGGTCGACAACCGGCTGGGCCTTGCCGCGCACAGTTGTCGTGGCTTTCAGCGTGGCATTACCATTAGCAGCAACGAAGACGTCGATGAAATTACGTTCTCCGGCAAGTTCCCGAGTGGCTGCAAATACTACGCGATGGACAGGACGGCGCTGTCGCACAATGAATTCGTCTACGGCCTGTTTCGTACACTGTGGCGGGATTCCGGGGGGACGTTCGACGGCGGATTCCAAAACACCGTCATGGCCGAGGATCAGGATGCACTGCTGTCTTTCAGGTCACTGCCGCTGACCGACACCATTTCGCGTGTTAACAAGCACAGCAACAATGTGATGGCCCGACAACTCCTGTACACACTGGGCGCCGAGATCAATGGCCCGCCGGGAACCGAGGAAGGTGGCAGAGAGGTCATTTCGAAATGGCTGGAAACCAATGGGCTGGCCTCGACCCGGATATCGATTGATAACGGCGCGGGTCTTTCGCGAACGACCCGCACCAGTACCGCGGACATGGCGAGAATGCTGCAATTCGCCTGGCAACAACCTTACATGCCCGAATACCTGTCCTCGATGTCCTTGTCCGGGCTCGACGGAACGCTCAGGCGTCGCTTCACAGGTTCATCACTTGTCGGCAAAGCGCATATGAAAACAGGCTCACTCGATCACGTGACGGCAATCGCCGGCTACCTCCAGACACGATCGGGCCGACGGTTCGCCGTCGTTGCCATGCAGAATTACGCCGACATCCACCGCGGGCCAGGCGAAGAGGTGCAGGAAGCATTATTGCGCTGGGTTTATGAGCAGTAGCGACGGGACAATTGCACGGCGACCCGCCGTTCGCCTGTAGTACACTCGCGGCGAGCAAGGGAGATTGACGATGTGGCCACGAATTTGTGTTTTTTTGAGTTTGCTGGCACTGCTGCCGGCGACGGCGGTCGCCGAGACGGCCTACGTTACTGACAATCTGAGGTTGGGTCTGCACGAGGCTGCCGATACATCAGGAAGACCTTTTCGGATGCTCGAAAGCGGCCAGGCGATGGAAATTCTGTCACGCGATCGCAATTACGCGAATGTCCGCCTGCCGGACGCAACCGAAGGCTGGGTCAAGACGGCCTACCTGGTCAACGACAAACCGGCGAAGCTGATCGTCGCTGAAATCACGGCCGAGCGCGACGCCCTCATCGCCGAACTCGAGCAAACCCGGCAATCCTTTGCTGCACCGGCGGCAACCATCGACGCCTTGCGAAAAGAGGCCGCCGGGATGCAGGCACAGCTCACCGATGCGACAACAGAAATCGAGCGCCTCAAGGCCGAGAACCAAAGCATCCAGGGCCTCAAGGAACGCTATCGTGGCAGTTTGCCACTAAGCTGGGTCGCTGCAGCTATCGCGGTCTGCCTGGTTGCCGGCATCCTGCTCGGCATGTGGTGGGTCGATCGGCAAAGCCGGATGCGCCATGGCGGTATCCGTATTTACTAAGCTGTGGCGATGCTCTCAGCAGGCATATAAGCGGACGTTATAAGGTCGCGTTATAAGCCGATAACAAACTAACCGTTCACGCCCGATGGCTCCCTCCTTATGGTTGGGCGCAGTCCGCGATTCGATTTGCGGCCCTGCTTTAGCCTTGAGGAGTTGGAACGATGAGTGGTTTGCCCGCCGGCGTCTTACCGCTGGACCCGCAACAAACAGTTAACCTGCAGACGGCAGTAGACGGTCTTTCGCCGCAGCAGTTGCAATGGGTCTCAGGCTACATTGCCGGACTCGCCGCTGCCAATGGCGAAACGGCATCAGCGCATGGCACGACCCCCTCCAGCGTGGCCGCCGCCGCGGCAAACGAAAGTGAACAGAAGCTCACCGTCCTGTACGGCTCGCAGACAGGCAATGGCGAGGCGCTCGCCGACTCGCTGGTTCAGGATGCAACATCACGTGGCTATTCAGCGCGCGCGATCAGCCTCGCGGATTACAAGCCCGCAAACCTGAAACGCGAGTCGCTGGTGACATTTGTCGTGAGCACCCACGGCGAAGGCGATCCGCCGGACGATGCCGAAATTTTCTACGAATACCTGATGTCGGACACTGCGCCGAAGCTGGCCGGACTCAAGTATTCGGTGCTGGCATTGGGCGACAGCAGCTACGTCAACTTCTGCGAGACAGGCCGTGAGTTCGACGTGCGGCTCGGCGAGCTGGGTGCGGAACGTTTCGAACCCCTGGTCGAATGCGATCTCGACTATGAAGAGTCCGCCGCCGCCTGGACGCATCGCGTTATTGATGGACTTGGGACAGTGCTGAAGACGGGTGGCACACCGGCCGTTCCGCTGCTGCGCGCGGTTCAAAAGACCTCGGCTTACAACAAGTCGAATCCGTTCCCGGCCGAGGTCCTGGTCAACCAGAAAATTACCGGCGGGAAATCCGGCAAAGATGTCCGTCATATCGAGTTGTCGATCGAAGGTTCCGGCCTGACGTACGAACCGGGCGATTCGCTTGCCATTCTGCCAATGAATCCGCCAGCGCTGGTCGGCGAAATACTGCAACAGCTCAAGCTGGATGGGCAGCAGTCCGTCGTTGTCCGGGACACGACGGTCAATTTGGTTGACGCATTGCGCGAACAGCTGGAAATCACGGCAGTCAATCTCGCTTTCCTGCGCGGCTGGGCGGAGAAGTCGGCGAGCGACGAATTGTCGTCGCTGCTTGCGACCAGCGATGCCGAGGTGCTCGGCGATTTCGTCGATTCGCATCAGATCATTGATGTCGTGCGAAAATATCCGGCGTCTGTCGATGCGCAGACATTCGTCGACCTGTTGCGACGACTGAGTCCGCGATCGTACTCGATTGCCTCCAGCCTCGCGGCGAACCCGGATGAAGTTCACCTGACGGTCGCCGAAGTCCGGTACACGGCGCACGGCAGCGAACATTGGGGCGCCGCATCGACGCACCTGGTTGATCGCCTCCAGGCCGGCGACACGGTGCCGGTGTTTGTTGAACGCAATTCACGATTCCGTCTGCCGGCCGGCGACGTACCCGTCATCATGATCGGTCCCGGTACCGGGGTTGCGCCATTCCGCGCGTTCGTCGAAGAGCGCAAAGAACAAAACGCGACGGGTGATAGCTGGTTGTTTTTCGGTGACCGGAGTTTCGACAGTGACTTCCTGTACCAGCTCGAGTGGCAACGGCACCTGAAACAGGGAAGCCTGACACGGCTGGACGTTGCCTTCTCGCGCGACCAGCGGCACAAAATTTACGTACAGGACCGAATGCGCGAAAACGGCGCCGAGCTTTATCGCTGGATCGAAAAAGGTGCTGCGATTTATGTCTGCGGCGATTCGAAACACATGGCGGGAGACGTGAATGCCGCGTTGATCGATGTCATTGCGACGCACGGTGGCCTGCAAGCTGATGCAGCGGAGCAACGGCTCAAAGAGTTGCGCGCCGCAGGCCGGTACCAGCGGGACGTCTACTGATGAATGGACCCAAGCTCTCGGAAGTTGAGGTCATCAAGGCGGACAGCCGGCACCTTCGCGGGACCATTGCCGAAGGCCTGCTCGATCCATTGACTGGTGCAATCGCGCCGTCCGATACACAGCTCTCGAAGTTTCACGGCATCTACCAGCAGGATGATCGCGACATTCGAAGTGAGCGTACCCGGCAAAAACTGGAGCCTGCCTACAGTTTCATGATTCGTGCACGAATTCCCGGTGGCTTGCTGACGACATCACAATGGCTTGGGCTCGATCGCATAGCGACCGAGTACGCAAACCAGAGCATACGACTGACAACGCGACAGGCGATTCAGTACCACGGTGTGGTCAAGCGAAATCTGAAGCAGACGATCGCGGACATCAACCAGGCGACGCTCGACACCATTGCCGCGTGTGGCGATGTGAACCGCAACGTCATGTCGCCACCGTTGCCCGCTTTGTCCACGGTTCATCGGCTCGTACAGCACCACGCCGAAATGCTGTCGGAACATCTCAGGCCGAAGAGTCGCGCGTACCATGAGATCTGGCTCGATGGCGAGAAACTTGAGTCGTCGGAACGCGATGTTGAACCGATTTACGGCGACACGTATCTGCCGCGCAAATTCAAAGCAGCATTCGTCATCCCGCCGCAGAACGATGTCGATGTCTTCTCCCAGGACCTGGGGTTCATTGCGATTGTTAAAAATGGCCAGCTGACCGGCTACAACGTTACGGCAGGTGGCGGCATGGGCATGGCACACGGTGAAGCGGAGACCTATCCCCGGCTCGGCGACATACTGGGATATGTCCAGGCCGACGATCTGATCGCGGTTGCCGAGGCGGTAGTTACCACGCAGCGCGACTATGGCGACCGGACAAATCGCAAGCATGCACGCCTGAAGTACACCATTGACGATCGTGGAGTCGACTGGTTTCGAGGCGAAGTTGAGAAACGTTCAGGCATTACGTTCGCTGCGGCGGAGTCCTATGCGTTCGTTGCCAATGGTGACGTATACGGCTGGCTCAAAGACGATGTCGGTGCATGGCACTACGGTCTGTTCGTCGAAAACGGCCGGGTGAGCGATACCGGAGAGCGGCAGCTGCTCAGTGGCTTGCGTGCGATCGCGCGCCTGCACAACAGCGAATTTCGCCTGACACCAAACCAGAATCTGATCATCAGCAAGGTTTCGGAATCATACAAGGCCGCCATCGACGCGTTGCTCAGGCAATACGGAATTGAGAATTCCGAACAAGCGAGCGTATTGCGGCGGAACTCAATGGCTTGCGTCGCTTTTCCAACCTGTGGGCTCGCCATGGCGGAAAGCGAACGCTATCTGCCGTCGCTGATCGACAAGCTCGACGCTGCGCTTCAAGGTCACGGTCTCGCGGATGAAGCGATAACCACCCGAATGACCGGCTGTCCGAACGGTTGCGCGCGTCCGTATATCGCGGAGATCGGCCTGGTCGGCAAAGGCCCGGGCCGCTACACACTTTTTCTGGGTGCCGGATTCGCCGGCGATCGTCTGGGTGCACCGTATCTCGACAATGCCAACGAGGCGGAAATCCTGGACGCATTGAATCCCCTGTTCGAACGCTACGCCAACGAGCGTGAGGTCGACGAACACTTCGGCGATTTCCTCGTGAACAAGGCAATTGTCAGAAAAATTACGGCCGGGAGGCATATTCATGAAAGCTGAAGACAGAGTTGCATCCGCATTGCGGACATTGCCAGGCCGGCACATCGTAACGTCAAGTTTCGGTGCGCAGTCGGCCGTCATGCTGCATCTCGTCACCCGGCAAAAACCCGATATCCCGGTCGTGCTTATCGATACCGGCTACCTGTTCCCGGAAACCTATCAGTTTGTCGATGAATTGACGGATCGATTGAATTTGAATCTCAAGGTTTACCAGCCCAGGCTATCGAGCGCCTGGCAGGAAGCGCGATACGGCAATCGCTGGGAGCAGGGCCTCGAAGGTATCGAATCCTACAATCAGGACAACAAGGTTGAGCCGATGCAACGGGCGATCGCCGACCTGAATGTGGGCACCTGGTTTTCGGGATTGCGACGTAACCAGTCACTGGATCGCAGCAAGACGCCATTTGTCGAAGCATCGGGCGACCGGTTCAAGGTCTACCCGATCGCTGACTGGAGCGACCGGGACATCTACGACTACCTGAAAAAGCACGACCTTCCGTACCACCCCTTGTGGGAGCAAGGCTATGTGTCGATTGGTGATGTGCACACGACTAAATCACTTGCCGATGTCGACAGTGTCGAGGAAACGCGATTTTTTGGCCTGAAACGCGAGTGCGGACTGCATGAGCTGGATTTCGGCGCATCGATTGCCAAGGTAAGGACTGCCTGAGGGTCTCAGGCAGCGGCAATGACGCTGTCAGTGCATCCGGCCCGGACAGGCAGGCTCGCCTTGTCGAACAGCGCGTCGATCTCCTCCTGGGAGGCGGCCCTGCGAATTTCCTCCAACTGTTTCGAATCGACGTGCGGCGCAAACAGCTGCAGGAAATCAAACATGTATCGTCGCAGCACGGCGTTCTTGCGATAGCCGATCCAGGTAGTGCTGCGCGGGAACAAGCCTTCCGCATCGATGACCTGCAGGTCTTTCCTGTCGTCACAGTCGGCGGCCATGCTGGCTACGATGCCGACGCCGAGTCCCATGCGTACATAGGTCTTGATGACATCGGCGTCGCGTGCGGTAAACACGACATCCGGTTCGAGGCCTTCGTTTTCAAACGCGCGCTTGAGCGACGATTGCCCGCCAAAGCTGAATACATAGGTGACCAGCGGATATTCGGCAAGATCGTGCAGCGTTATCTTGCGGTCCAGTTTCGTCAGTTCGTGCCCCCGCGGTACGACAATCGATCGGTCCCAGCGATAGCTGGGCACGAGCAGTAGCTCGTCGAACAGGGCATTGGAGCCCGTTGCAATGGCGAAATCGATATCGTTTGCGGCGACCATGTCAGCAATTTGTTCCGAGGTGCCCTGGTGCAGGTTCAGGCCGACTTTCGGGAAGCGCTTGCGAAACTCGGCAACGATATCCGGCAAGACGTACCGTGCCTGCGTATGCGTCGTCGCGATTGACAGCGAGCCTTCTTCCTCCTGGTAATAATCCGATGCGAGGCTCCGGATATTCTCTGCTTCGCGCATGATGATGCGCGCACGATCGATGACCTGGTGGCCTGCCGGTGTAATACCGCCCAGGCTTTTGCCCTTGCGAGTGAACAACTGCATGCCGAGCTCTTCTTCGAGCAACTTCAGTTGCTTGCTCACACCGGGCTGGCTCGTATACATGCGCTCTGCCGCCGCTGTGATGTTCAATCCATTGTCGACAATGGCGAGAAGGTACTTGAGTTGTTGCAGTTTCATCGGCGTCTTTTGAGTGCGTTTGTTGTTGTGCGTCCAGAAGTTTATGACCAGCGCGCGTCGGTACAGTTTCAATTGCTGCGACAGGTATACCAGATTCTTATAACAGAAGGCTATATCAGCAGAAACAGCCCGTCTTTTGGGGTTCCCTGGCCCCGGATACACTGTGCGCCTCATTCTTGATGGAAACCCTTGTGGATTATTTCCCGGCCTTCCTCGACCTCCGCGACCGGCCTTGCCTGGTTGTCGGCGGTGGCGATATCGCCCTTCGCAAGGCGCGTCTGCTGGTATCAGCGGGTGCGCGTCTTTCGATGGTTGCGCTGGACTTCAATCCGGCCACGCGGCGCTTCGCCAGCGACAACCGCGTGAATCTGGTCGAGCGGGCCTTTTCGGCCGATGATGTGCGCGGCCAATGGCTGGTCGTCAGTGCAACGGGCGTCTCTTCGGTGGAACAGGCTGTTTTTCAGTGCGCCAGCGAAGCCGGAACCTTCTGCAACGGCGTCGATAACATCGACAACTGCAGCTATGTGACGCCGGCGATCGTCGATCGAGGTTCGGTCGTCGTCGCAATATCTTCAGGCGGCACTGCGCCAGTGCTCGCGCGCAAGGTACGAGAGCAGGTGGAGGCGATGCTGCCTGCCGGAATTTCAAAGCTTGCGGCACTCGCGGGCCGATGGCGCGAGCGGGTTCGCGCCCGCTTCACTGATCTGCTGAGCCGGCGCCGGTTTTGGGAGGCTGTTTTTGACGGGCCGGCTGCAACCGCGGCCATCCAGGGTGACATCGCCGGTGCCGAATCACTGATGGACGCATTGCTGGACGAATCGGCCGGCGGTCGGACAGGTGAGGCCTGGTTGGTCGGCGCCGGACCGGGCGATCCCGGCCTGCTGACATTGCGTGCGCTTCAGGTGCTGCAAAAGGCCGATGTCATCTTGCACGATCGCCTGGTGTCTCCTGAAGTTATTGCCCTGGCGCGCCGAGATGCGGACCTGATATCGGTTGGAAAGACGCCGGGCTGCCGGGCAAATTCCCAGACGGAAATCAACGCGCTGCTGGTGAAACTCGTTGGCGAAGGCAAGCGCGTCTGCCGGCTAAAGGGCGGCGATCCTTTTATTTTCGGTCGGGGCGGTGAAGAAGCCGAAGCGCTGCAGGCGGCCGGTCATCGTTACCAGGTCGTACCCGGAATAACCTCGGCCGCGGGCTGCGCAGCCTATTCCGGTATTCCGCTGACGCATCGCGATCTCTCGCAGTCGGTTGCATTCGTTACTGCGCACGGCAAGGATTCGGTCGACGCCCTGGACTGGGCATCGCTGGCACGGGACGAACAGACGCTCGCATTCTACATGGCGGTAAAGCGATTCTCATCGGTCATGAACAACCTGGTCGATAACGGACGGGCGCCGGACACGCCGGTTGCGATCATCGAAAAAGGAACGACGCCGGATCAGCGCGTCGTTCGCGGCACCCTGGGGCAGCTGACTTTGCTGGCGGAAGCGCACCGAATTGTTGCGCCCGCGATGCTAATTGTCGGCGAAGTCGCCGCGCTGGGCGTTGATGCCTGCGACGAAGCTCCACAAGCGGCATGGAAATATGCTAAACCAGTGCACCCGATCAAAAAAGAAGGGCAATCAAAATGATCTACAACAATATCCTGGAGACGATCGGTCATACCCCGGTTGTCCGATTAAACAAGATGGGACCGGATCACGTCGATCTGTACGTGAAGGTGGAGTCATTCAATCCGATGGCGTCGGTAAAAGACCGGCTCGCCTTCGCGATCATCACCGACGCTGAAAAGCGCGGCACCTTGAAGCCTGGCCAAACCGTAGTTGAAGCGACATCCGGCAATACCGGAATAGCCCTGGCGATGGTTTGTGCGGCAAAAGGCTACCAGTTCGTTGCAACAATGGCTGACTCGTTTTCGATTGAGCGACGAAAGATCATGCGTGGCCTGGGTGCCAAGGTAATCCTGACCCCGGCGGCCGAACGCGGGACGGGAATGGTGAAGAAAGCGGAAGAGCTGGCGGAAAAACACGGCTGGTTCCTCGCCCGGCAATTCGAGAACGAAGCAAATCCCGAATACCACCGCAACACGACGGGGCCGGAGATCCTCTCGGACTTTGCCGGCAAACGACTGGATTACTGGGTAACCGGTTATGGCACCGGTGGAACAATGACGGGCGCTGGCGAAGTTCTGAAACTTGCGCGGCCCGACATCACGATTGTCGCGACGGAGCCGGCAGGTGCCTCGTTGCTGTCAGGGGCCGACTGGGCGCCGCACAAGATCCAGGGCTGGACGCCCGATTTCATTCCCGACGTACTGAACCGGGAAGTATTCGATGAATTACTGCCGGTTACCGATGAGCGCGCGATCGCCGTATCGCGCGAGCTGGCAGCAAAGGAGGGAATCTTTGCCGGCATTTCCTCAGGCGCGACACTTGAGGCGGCGTTGCGCACTGCAGAGAAAGCACCCAAGGGCTCGGTCATTCTGGCGATGCTGCCGGATACCGGTGAACGCTATCTGAGCACGCCGCTGTTCGAAGGGGTAAATGAAGGCTCAGACGACGAGTGGTTGGCGAATTTGTGAGGAAACGCCCAGTTTTCGAGCAAAAACGCTGAATTAGCGATTGAACCCGGGTGCTGCTGAGACTCAAGTCACAGCAGTCCCGGTGCCCTGCTGGCATCGTGTGCGTTGGATTCAACGCAATGATCGCCTGGAATGCCGTGTCAGCAGATGTTCATGCCCTGATCACCGAGAAAAATGTCAGCAAGGTCGGCAGCCTGCTGCATTCCCTGGTGCCTCGCGCCCAGCTTTTCTGCTTTTATAATCACAACAAAAAATGTGTCTGGACGAGCGCCGGCGGCGACGACTTTGAGATTGACAATTTTGTGGCGGACCTGCCGCGCGAAGTCGTTAACCAGATTGCCAGTGATGAAGATAGCTTGCGTCGCACATTGTCCTCCGGCCGGACCGTGCTGGCGCTGCCCGTACGGGATGATCACGAACAGGTCATCGGACTGCTGATCGCACTTTTTTCCAGGAACGATGGCAAGTCAGCCGCATTCAACCCGCATCTTCTGAAAAGTATTCTCGATCCGGCTCTCGCACTGATTGCCGAGAGTGTGCGTGTCAGAAACGAAATGAAAGAAGCGGCTCAGAAATCGGCCGAACTGCGACGAGAGCTTGAATTCGTCTACGAAGTTGACGAAAAGATTCATGGTGCGTCGGGGCGACATTCCAGCCTGGCGCAACTGGTCGGTCGCAGTGGCCGGTATCTGGGCATCAACTACAGCGTGTTGTTGATTCCGTCGAAGCGAATTCGTATCAGTGCGACGCATTCGAGCTGGAAAAACGTTAATCGTAAGGTTCTGGATCGATACCTTATTGACCAGTTGTTGCCGAAGCTCGAAGGAGAGCGAAAACCCGTCGTGTTCGAAATCGCCGCGATCGACGACGACAATTGCATGACCGATTCCGGCTACCAGGCGCTTCTGTGCCCGCTCCTGGATCAGCAGGGCAACGTCGAGGGCGTGCTGGCGCAACTGGGACGGGTTGATCAGAAAAAGTTTGGCAGCAGCGATCGCCGTTTCATATCGCACATTGGTCGCAAGATCGAATACGTTATCGAGCAATCGTTCGACACGATGACCGGATTGATGAACCGCGCCGGCTTTGAGGCACAATTGGCCGAGTCGTTTGGCGATCTGAAGTCCGATAACGACACCCACCAGATTATTTATTTCGATCTCGACAACCTGCAGCTTGTCAACGACACTTTCAGTCGCAAGGCCGGGGACGATGTGATTGTCCGATTCGCACGGCTCCTTGAGGAAGACCTGCCAAAGAGTGCCGTTTTATCACGCCTGACGGGCGATGATTTTTGTATGTTGTTGACGCATGCGGACTCGGAAACTGCTCTCGACTACGCCAATCGCATGCGCGAGAAAATAGTTGCCCTGCGTTATCTCGAAGGCGATAAATCCCTGCAGGTGACCATGAGTGTAGGCATTGCCGAATTCGACCGCACGATCGGTGATGAGAGCAACGTACTGACAACCGCCAGGATGGCTTGCGAGGCTGCAAAAGATCACGGGCGGGATCGTGTCGAAATCTACGATCAGAGCAACCGAAGCGTGATTCGCCGGTATGACGATATGCAGCTGGTGACCAATATTCAGCATGCACTGGACGGCGACAGGTTCGAGTTGCTTGCACAGCCAATTACAAGCCTCGGAAGCGAATCAAGCCATCCTCGCTTCGAAATTCTGCTGAGAATGCCGGACGGTGACGGTGGCCGCATCGAAACAAAGGCACTGTTCTCCGCAGCCGAGCGCTACCGGATGATGCCGCAAATCGATCGCTGGGTGGTCTCATCGACTATCGCGATATTAGCCCGGTCGAAAGACCTGGTCGAACAGCGCGGCGCGATCTTTGCGATCAACTTGTCCGGGCAGTCGCTGGGAGACGATGATTTCCTCGAGTTTATTGAAGAAGAAATTGATCGCAGCGGTTTGAAGAGCGAATCCCTGTGTTTCGAAATTACCGAATCGGCCGCGGTGTCCAACCTCAAGAAGGCACAGGCCTTTATCGACAGGCTGCGGGAACGTGGTTGTATGATTTCACTGGATGATTTTGGCGCTGGCCTGAGTTCATTCGCCTATCTGAAGAATTTTAATGTCGATACGCTGAAAATAGACGGCGGATTCATTCGCGATATCACTGACAATCGTATTTCCGAATCCATGGTCGCGGCGATTACGCAGGTCGCGAAGGTTATGGATCTCAAAACCGTTGCGGAATTCGTGGAGAGCGAAGAAACCCGAAAACTGATCCGGGACCTGGGCGTCGATTTCGCACAGGGTCATATCATCGGACGACCGGTGTCGCTCGATTCCGCACTGTCGGACATGGCGGAAACGTCGGCCGCCTGATTTACTCCGGCGTTCGCCGGAATTTTCGTTAGACTGCGGCAATGGAAAACAGTGTCGACCTTGCCATCAATAATCTGCCGAAGATTCTGCGCTCGTCGGTTCACCTTTGGGTCGAACGTCTGCAAGAGGAGCATCCGGATGCTTCGGCGCATCTGACATCGCCCTTGCTCCGGGTGGTTGCCTGCAGCGAGTTTGCGGCCGCTGCCATTTCCCGCGACTGGCCGTGGTATGTCGACAACGTGGGCTCCTTTGCCGAGCCGGCGGAAACGGCTGTCATCGATGCGTTCACGCAAGAAGTCCTGCAATCCGAACTCGATGAAGAATTCGTCAAGCGCGAACTTCGAAAATTTCGCAATCGCTACCTGTTGCGCATCCTCTGGCGCGAAGTGCAGGGCCTCGCTGATCTCGATGAAACCCTTGACCAGCTGTCCTTGCTCGCTGACCGGCTGTTGCAGATCGCGATGACGACCGCGGAAAGTCTGCTGCATGACCGGTTTGGCGCAGTGAAGAACGACGCCGGGCAGGCGGTGCCCCTGATTGTGATCGGAATGGGAAAACTGGGCGGGCGGGAGCTCAATTTTTCGTCCGATATTGACCTGATATTCTGCTATTCGGAGAACGGTGAAACCGATGGCGCGCGGCGACTGAGTGCACAGGAGTATTTCACCCGGCTGACACGCCTGGTGATCGCACTGATCGATGAGGTTACCGTCGACGGCCTGGTTTTCCGTGTCGATACCCGCCTGCGACCCTTCGGCGACAGCGGCCCACTGGTGGTTAGTTTTGCCGCTCTGGAATCCTACCTGTTGCAGCACGGCCGTGACTGGGAACGATACGCTTACGTGAAGGCACGCATTGTCGGCCGTCGTCCGCCGGACGGAATCGCCCATGAGCTGCACGAGGATCTGATCCAGCCATTTGTCTATCGGCGATACCTGGACTACGGCGTATTCGAGTCGGTTCGCCAGATGCAGCAGCTGATCGCAGTCGAGGTAAAACGCCGGGAGCTCGCGAATAACATCAAGCTCGGGCCCGGCGGAATTCGCGAGGCGGAGTTTATCGTGCAGGCGTTGCAACTGGTTCGCGGCGGGAATGACAAGGCGTTGCAAAGCCGCGAGTTGCAAAAAGTACTGCCGCGGCTGGTCAATGGTCGTGGGTTGACGGCAGCCGATGCAGAACAGCTTCGAGATGCCTACCGCTATCTTCGGCGTCTGGAAAACTTCATTCAGGCAATGCGTGATCAGCAGACACACGAGCTGCCTGACAATGATCTGGATAAAGCACGGCTTTGCCTCGCCATGGGGGTCAGCACCTGGGATGCGTTGCTTGGCGAATTGGACCGGCACCGTGCTGCGATAAGCCGGCAGTTCGATGCCATTGCATCGCGAGACAAGCAGGACGACCGGCCGGCTGAGCAGATTTTTCAGCAGCTCTGGGACTCGGGAGCGGAACAGGCGCGCTGGTTGCAGGTACTCGAGGCGACGGGCGTCGTTGCCGCCGACGAGCTGGCGCGCAAGATCGTTGAGTTCGCCAAGTCACCCGGCACGCAACAAATCGACAAGCTGGCGGGCGAACGCCTGCAGCGATTTATTCCCAAGCTCATCGGCAATGTCATCGAGTCCGCACGGCCGGACGTTGCACTGACCCGGACGCTTGCCGTCACCGAACGTATCCTCAGGCGAAGCGCCTATCTCGCGCTACTGAATGAGAACGAGCCGGCGATGTCGCGCCTGGTGGATTTGTGTGGGCAGAGTCAGTACATCGCAAACCAGATCGCGAGACACCCGGCATTGATGGACGAATTACTGGACCCGCGAAATTTTGCCGAAACGGTCACCAAGGCTGAAATTGCCGAAGACATGGAACGTAAGCTCTCGGTTCAGGACGATCCGGACAGCGAAGCGCAAATGCAGGCGATCGCGCAGTTTCAGCGTGCGACGATGTTCCGAATTGCCGTCGCCGATTTTAACGACAAGCTGCCCATCATGAAGGTCAGCGACGGACTGACCTGGCTTGCCGAGCTCGTCCTGGAGCAGGCACTGCGCGTCGCGTGGCGGGATTTGACGGCAAAACACGGTGCGCCGCACTATGAAATCGATGGCACCTCGCATGCGTCGGGGTTCGGTATTGTTGCCTACGGAAAGCTGGGCGGCCTGGAATTGTCCTATGGTTCGGACCTGGACGTTGTGTTCCTCCACGATTCCCGGGGCGAGAACCAGGAGACAAAGGGTCCCAAGCCTTTGGACAATGCGTTGTTCTTCAGTCGCCTGGTGCGACGCCTGCTGCACTTTCTGACGACACCGACCGGTTCCGGCGAACTCTATGAAATAGATACCCGCTTGCGGCCTGACGGCCGGTCCGGGGTGCTGGTCAGCAGCACCGAGGCCTTCGAACGCTACCAGGAGGACAACGCGTGGACCTGGGAGCATCAGGCCCTGCTGCGTGCGAGGGCCGTTGCCGGGAGTCCGGGAATCGCAAAAGAATTCGAGCGAATCCGGCGCGAAACCCTGAGTCACCGGGTTCGCCGCGACCGGCTGCGCGATGATGTTGTATCGATGCGCCAGAAGATGCGTAAAGAACTGGATCGCAGTGCCGCCGCCGCGTTCGACCTGAAGCACGGCCAGGGCGGTATCGGCGACATCGAGTTCCTGGTGCAATACCTCGTTTTGCGTGAGGCGGAAACTCACCCTGATGTCACTGTTTACTCCGACAATATTCGACAGCTCGATGCGCTGATTTCCGCAGGCGTGCTCGATTACGCGGCGGGCAGTCGCTTGCAGGATATCTACCGGGACTACCGCCTCTGCCTGCACCGGCAGGTTCTCGATGGACGCAATGCGATCTGCGATATCGGACAATTTGCCGACGAACGCGAGTTTGTTGGAACGCTCTGGGATGACTGGCTCGGCTGACACGCCTATAATTCGCGATCCCAGAGGCCTATTGAAAGAGAAGACAGTGGCAGCAAGAGCAGGCACCATCGATCAGAACCTGATTCCGGCAAACGCACAAAACCAATACAGCGTACGACCCAAAGATTTGCCACTGAGCTGCCCGATGCCCGGCATGTACCTGTGGAACTCACATCCGAAGGTGTACTTGCCAATAGAGGCCACTGGCGATGCCAAGTGTCCCTACTGTGGCGCGCAATACCACCTGCTCGACAGTAACGACTGAGCGTGCATATCGTCACCGGCGGTGCCGGATTCATTGGAAGCAACCTCGTCCGGTCACTGATCGACCGCGGCGCCGATGACGTCATCGTCGTTGACGACCTGACCGATGGCCACAAGTTTGCCAACATCTCGGACCTCGCCATCGCAGACTATCTCGACAAGGACGAGTTGCTGGATCGCCTCGCCTCGGACAAGGGGTTCGCGAAAAAAATCACGGCCATTCTGCACCAGGGCGCCTGCTCGGAGACCACGGAGTGGAACGGGCGTTACATGATGCAGACCAACTACCACTATTCAAAAACCTTGCTTCATCACTGTCTCGATCACCGGGTTCAATTTATCTACGCGTCATCGGCTGCAGTCTATGGTGCGTCATCGGAATTTGTCGAAGACCCGCTGTTCGAAAATCCGTTGAACGTCTACGGCTATTCGAAAATTCAGTTTGACCGTTATGTACGGCGTACCGTGCGGGATTCGGACAGCCAGGTCGTCGGACTGCGTTATTTCAATGTTTACGGTCCGCGAGAACAGCACAAAGGTTCGATGGCCAGTGTGGCTTTTCATTTCAACAACCAGGTGCGTGACGACGGTGAGGCGCGATTGTTTTCGGGCTCCGATGGTTATGCAGACGGTGAACAGTTGCGTGACTTCATCTACGTAGACGATGCCTGCAACGTCAATTTGTGGTTCCTGGATCATCCCGACGCGTCAGGAATTTTCAATACAGGCACCGGGCGGGCGCAAAGCTTCAATGATGTCGCCAATGCCGTGATTCAGTGGCACGGCAAGGGACGGATTCGGTATGTACCGTTCCCGGATCACCTGGTGGGTGCCTACCAGAGCTTCACGCAGGCCAGTTTGGCCCAGCTCCGGCAGTCGGGTTGCGATGTCGAGTTTCGACCGGTCGAAGTGGGCGTCAAAGACTACCTGGATCAAATTGGCTAGAAACTCGATCCTGTTCGTCGGACCATCGTGGGTGGGCGACATGGTCATGGCGCAGTCGTTATTCAAAATCGTCAAGACGGCGGAACCTGAAAGCAGCCTCGATGTGCTGGCGCCGGCGTGGTCATTGCCGATCGTGGCGCGAATGCCGGAGATACGGAACGGTATTTCGTCCGAGACCGGCCACGGTGAAGTTGGCCTCGGCAAACGCCGCCAGATCGGTCGGTCACTGCGCGCGCAAAATTACGACCGCGCAATCATAATGCCGCGTTCGTTGAAGTCGGCCCTGATCCCGTGGTTCGCAAAAATCCCTCGGCGCACCGGCTTTCGAGGGGAATCGCGCTATTTCCTGATCAACGACATGCGCGAATTGAATCGTGACGTCCTTGATCAAACCGTCAAGCGATTTGCAGCGCTGGGTGTTGATTCAGGCCAGCCGCTGCCCGAGATTCCTAATCCCGAACTGCAGGTATCCAGAGAGCGGCAGCAAGACCTCGTCGAAAAGCTGGCCCTGGATACGTCGAGACCCATCATTGGCATGATGCCGGGCGCGGAGTATGGCCCGGCCAAATGCTGGCCGCTGGAGTACTTCCGCGAGCTGGCCGAAAAGCTCGCCCAATCGGGATTCGCCGTCTGGGTATTGGGCTCACAAAAGGACCGTGCGGCCGGGGACGTGATCGCGGCCGATGGCCACGCAGTGAATCTTTGCGGTCAGACCGAGCTGGCCGATGTCATCGACCTGGTTGCGCTGTGCCAGCAGGTCGTCAGCAATGATTCCGGTTTGATGCATGTGGCCGCCGCGGTTGGCGTTCATGTCCACGGTATTTACGGCTCATCATCGCCTTTGTTCACTCCGCCGTTAACGCAAAAGCGCGATATACATAGCTTGAATCTGGAATGCAGTCCTTGTTTCGAGCGTCACTGCCCGCTTGGCCACCTGCGTTGCCTTAAAGACATTTCACCGTCCCAAATTCACGCGAAAATCGTCTAAATATCAAGAAACATATCAATTTTTTCTCGAACGTCGTCGATTGTGATCAGGTCCATCGCGTCGGGATGACGTATGCGCTGGCCCCAGCGCAGCTGTTCAGCGGACTTTCCAAGGTACTTCAGTGCCGCATCCGGGTACCGGTTTACCGTCAGTTCCCGCGACAGCCATGGCCCGGTGCGTTCCGGGTTCGACGTGGCGTAAAGGCCGATCACCGGGGTGCCGAAGGCCGTCGCCATATGCGCCGGTCCTGAGTCCGGGCAAATTACCAGGTCCGCGGCATCAATCAGCGCGGCCAGCTCCTTCAACGAGGTTTTGCCGAGCAGGTCGTCGGCCGCGCCGTCGGCGCAAAGCGCTCGGCCGTACTCAAGCTCAAGATCGCTTTGCCCACCGGTCAGAACGACACGGCAGGACTTTTGCCTGAGATGAGAAATGATCGCCTTGTACCGATCAATACTCCAGTTGCGAAAATTTCGGCTGCGCTGGCTGCTGCAAGGACTAATAATCACCAGCGGCATGTTCGGGCTTTTGAAATCACTGGCGAACTGTCGGTTGTCGTCACCGAGTGGAATATCCCAGCGCATCGGGCGCCCTTGTGCACCGATCGCATCGGCAAAAGACATCATTGCCAAAAGCGCATGTTGTTTCGGCACGGAATCGATACGCCGATTGGTAAACAGCCACTGAAAATCCTTGGCTCGCGCGAGGTCATACCCCAGTCGTATGGGCGCAGAAATTTTTCGACAAAGGAGATTGGCGCGCATCGAGGCGTGCATGCACAGGGCAATGTCGAAAACGCAGTCTCGAAGTTGTTGCCGCACGTCCTTGTAGGCGTGCCGGCCTTTGGATTTGTCGAAGATGATAAACTTCAGGCCCGGTATATCGGACAGGAGCGTGGCCTCGGTCTTGCCAATAATCCAGGTGATCTCGGCCTCGGGCCAGTTATCCTGGAGTCGACGAACAACCGCCAGTGCATGACAGGTATCACCGATCGCTGACAGCCGAATGACGCATATTTTCTGCGGCGGTGCTTGTAGAATCGAATCAGACAAGAGAGAAGGACGGACCCGTTGACCGAAACCGTCGAGAGAACCAGGAACGGCGCCATCCTATACGATAAGGCGATTATCAACCAGATTTCCGCCGAGCGCTTTACTGCACAGGGTTGGCCACACGCGGAATTGCTAACCGGTGCACTGCGTTCAGGCGGCCGTGGCAACACGATGTACGTTGGCAATGTACCGCGTCAGTTCGTATTGCGTCACTATATGCGCGGTGGCCTGATCGGAAAATTCAACCGGGACAAGTATATTTTTTCCGGTGAAGATCTCACGCGATCGTTCATGGAATGGCGGCTGCTGGACAAACTGGCAGCCAATAACATGAATGTGCCAAGACCGGCCGCAGCCCGATTCGTTCGCCGCGGTACTTTGTACACGGCAGACATAATTACGGTTCGCATTCCGGAGGTCATGTCCCTGTCGGAATACATCGCGGTGGCAGACCGGGGCGAGAATTTCTGGCAATCGGTTGGTGCCTCAATCTGGAAATTTCACAAGGCCGGCGTCTATCACGCCGATCTGAATGCATACAACGTTCAGGTCGACAATGACGGCGACGTCTGGTTGCTGGATTTTGATAAGGGATCGCTGCGTCCGCCGGGACCGTGGCAACAACAAACACTCAGTCGATTGCATCGCTCACTGGAAAAAATCGTCGCACTGGATCCCAAATTGTATTTCCGGCGAGAGAACTGGGATCAACTGCTGCAGGGTTATTTCCTCGCTTCCAGGTCCGAGTAATAATCTGGATAGCCCTCCGGCAAATCCTTGAATTTCCGGTGGATCCAGAAATACTGCTCAGGGCAGGTCCGAATGTGCGCCTCTAGAGCTTCGATGTAGGCACGCGTATCGGCGACCGGATCATCCGATGGCACGTTCTCAAGCGGTGGCAGCAGCGTCATTTCGTAACGGCCGTCGGCGAGGCGGCGAGGAAAAAAAGGAATGGCAACCGCTTGCCCCAGCCGCGCGAGGGTAGTGGTTGCGGTCGTGTGCATGCAGGGCACGCCGAAAAACTCGATGACCTCGGATCCTTTCAGGTTGTTGCTCTGGTCCGGCGCATACCAGACCGGGCGCTTTTCGCGAAGTCGCCGCACAAGTTTCTTAAGGTCGCGTTTCTCAATGGTATCCGCAACGGTTCGTTCGCGGCCTGTGCGTTGCAGCTCGGTTATGAATTCGCTGCGATTCTTTCGGTAGACGCCGTCGAATGGCGGGCTGTGCAGTGCCAGTACACGACCGCTGACTTCGAGGGTTGTGAAGTGTGCCGCCAGGAGAATAACGCCATGGCCATCAGCGATGGCTTTTTGCAGGTGCTCAAGGCCAACGAGTCTGGTTCGTGCCGCCAGGGATTCGTCGCTGGCCCATCGGCCCAGACCCATTTCGATCACCGCCATGCCGAGCGCCTTGAAGTGCTCGTAGGCAAGATCGTCGCGTTCCTCTGGTGAGAGCTCGGGGAAACACAGTTCAATATTGCGTCGCACGATTGCCCGCCGGGAACCGCCGATCCGGTAGGCAAGGCGGCCGATGACGCGACCGATGGCCATCGCGATGCCGAAAGGCAGCGCCGTGATCACGCGCAGCAGCCCCATGCCGATCCAGGTCGGCCAGGTTTTTAATGAGCGGTAACTGGAAAGGGGTTTGCGGTCGTCGGCCATAGCGACCGGAGTTTACTCGGACAT